>JBQCGO010000019.1:0-13807 GCA_051955575.1 Burkholderiaceae bacterium | reverse complement strand
GGGTTGTAGGCGACGTTGCCGCTGACCGAGACCGGGCCGCCGCTGGCGCAGTCCGTGACCTGCACCGCGACATGGGCGCCGGTGTTGGCCGTGCCGGCCGCGCCGTCGCTGTAGAGCACGTTGCCGGTCGCCGTCACGTCGCCGCTGAACGTGATGCCGATCTCGCCCGGGCGCCACGACCCTTCGTCCGGGTCGCGGTTGTTCAGATAGACGGTGTTGCCCTGGATGTCGACCGCGTTGCTGTAATAGATGGCGATGCCGCGCCCGCCGTTGCGGAACACCACGTTGTTGCGGATCAGCGTGCGGCCGCGGTACGCATTGCCGTCGGTCTGGCTGCGGCGGTTGTCGTCGATGATGATGCCGCTGCCGTCGGAGTTGGTGCACGGCGCGCTGCAGCCCGGCGACGGCGTGTTGGTGTTGCCCCAGACTACGTTGTTCTCGATCCGCATCTTCACGCCGGTGTTGCTGTCGACATCCAGGTTCTCGTGGTTCGAGATGCCGCTGCAGAACACGTGGTTCCAGGTGTCCTTCGAATTGTTGGCGACGCGGTTGCCGCTGATCGTGACGTAGTCCGAGCCGTAGGCCTGGATGCCGGCGCAGCCGGAGTCGTGCGCGTAGTTGCCGGTGATGTTGACGTGATGGCTGCGGGCCAGATAGATCGCCGACCAGCCCGAGTTGTTGCCGTGGCCCGGCGCGGTGATGTCGAAGTTCTCGATGTTGATGTAGTTGACGCCCGGCGCCGCGTTGATGCCGAAGTTCTGGCCCATGCCGCTGACCTTGGTCATGTTCCCCGGACCGCCTTCGCCGCGCACCGTGATCGGCGCGCCCGGCAGGCCGCTCTTGTTGCCGAGCCATTGCGGGCCGTAGGTGACGGTCGGCAGCAGCCGGATCGTGTCGCCCGGCTGCGCGCGGTTCCACGCGTACCAGAAATTCAGGAAGGGCGCGGCACGGGTGCCGGCGTTGCGGTCGTTGCCGTTCCTGCCGTCCACGTACAGGTCCGCTGCCGTCACCTGTGCCGCGTGTGTCGCGCAAGCCACGGCGACCAGCGCCGCGCATCGGGAAAAAGAGAATCGGCAAAAAAGGAAGCGGCCGGCACGGAACGCGGCTGCCGGGGCGCGGGTCGAAGGCTGTTTTCGCATGTCGGTCTCCGGTGCGGACGCGGCCCCGGAACGGAACGAAGCCGTGGGCGGCGCGCGGAAGGATTTCGGTTTCGCAATGAAATTACTCTAGCGCAACCCTAAAAGCTTTCCTCGGAAAAATATCCTGCAGGCAACTTCTCCTAATGTGTTTGTTGTTGATATTGAACAAGGCTTTCGCTGCCTTGGTCAGTAGCATTGCAAACAGCTAACAAACGAGCGAATCGCAATGCGCAACACGGAGGAATACTTCCCGGCAGACCGCAGGCGGACGGCGAATCCGCACTGGAACGGCACCCGCGACATGCGGCGTGGCGGCGATGCGGCGTCGCTTACGATGTCCGCGCCGGTTTCCGCTTCCGCGCATCGGCGCAAGACCGGCGACAAGCTGCATCACAACTGGCACTTCTTCATCAACTGCCTGCGCGTGGCGGACTTCGGCGCGCTGTTCCTGGCGGGCTGCATCGCCAACGAACTGCGCTTCGGCGAATTCGTCCCCGACTCCTCCGGCCTGCTGTTCCTGTACTTCAGCGCGGTGGCGACGCTGGTCGCGCTGCAGCTGGCCGGCAGCTACCGGCCGCGCACGCTGGCCGATCTCGGCAACCAGCTGAGCGCGCTGTTCGTCGGGGGCGTCGGCGCGCTGATGACGGTGCTGATCGGCGGCTTCGTCACCGGATCGTCGGCCAACTATTCGCGCGCCTGGATCACCGGCGCGGTGGCCCTGGGCGCGGTGTTCCTGATCGGCAACCGCGTCGCGATCAGCGCGTTCTCGCGCCACGTGGTGCGCCAGGGCCATCTGCGCGACCGCATCGTACTGGTCGGCGTGAACGAGCACGCGGAAAAGATCATCGCCAACCTGGCCGGCAAGGCCTACTCGGGCGCGCGCCTGCTCGGCGCGTTCGACGACCGCGCCACGCGGCTGTCGCATTCGCTGCGCGGCTGCCCGGTGCTCGGCTCGGTCGACGAACTGCTGACCTACGTGCGCAGCAACAAGGTCGACCGCGTGGTGGTCACGCTGCCGTGGACCTCTTCCGACCGCATCCAGTGGCTCCTGAAGAAGCTGCGCACGGTGCCGGTGCGCGTCGACCTGGTACCGCACGACCTGATCTGGCAGTTCAACCTGTCCGGCATGGAGCGGCTGGCCGACATCCCGATCATCACCATCGCCAACCGCCGCATCGACGAGCAGAGCGGGCTGGTCAAGCGCATCGAGGACATCGCGCTGTCGGCACTGCTGCTGTTGCTGGTCAGCCCGGTGATGCTGCTGATCGCGATCGCGATCCGGCTCGAAGGACCGGGGCCGATCCTGTTCCGCCAGAAGCGGCACGGCTTCAACAACGAAGTGTTCGAGGTGTTCAAGTTCCGCTCGATGCGGGTGCAGGACGCCGGCGACGGCGTGGTCAGGCAAGCCACCCGCGACGACAACCGGATCACCCGGGTCGGCCGCTTCCTGCGCCGCTCCAGCCTGGACGAGCTGCCGCAACTGCTGAACGTGCTGATGGGCACGATGTCGGTGGTCGGCCCGCGGCCGCACGCGGTCACGCACAACATCCAGTACGCGGCGCTGATCGCCGAGTATTTCGCCCGCCACAACGTCAAGCCGGGCATCACCGGCTGGGCGCAGGTGAACGGCCTGCGCGGCGAGACCGACACCGAGGAAAAGATGCGCAAGCGGGTCGAATACGACCTGTACTACATCGAACACTGGTCGCTGCTGCTCGACCTGAAGATCGTGCTGATGACCGCGATCTGCGTCTGGATGCAAGAGAACGCCTACTAACCGGATTCACCAGAGTCGCCGCGCATCGCGGTCCCGTTCAACTGTTCGAGGAAAACAACAATGATGCCCATCAAAACACCGCGCGCCGCGCTCGTCGCCGCCACCGCCACCGTGTTCCTCTCGGCCTGCTCGAGCGTCGTGCAGAACCCGCCGCCGATGTCCGCGGTCAATGAAATGACCGCAAAGGCCGCCTCGGCCGACTACCAGATCAGTACCGGCGACGAACTCGACATGCGCTTCGTCTACACGCCCGAACTCAACACCACGGTGACCGTGCGCCCGGACGGCAAGATCAGCGCGCCGCTGGTGGGCGACGTCAAGGTCGCCGGCCTGTCGCCGGCGCAGGTCAGCGAGCAGTTGCGCAGCGCCTACGCGAACCAGGTCAAGCGGCCGGAAGTCTCGGTCAACGTGCGCGGCTTCGCCAGCCAGAGGGTGTTCGTCGGCGGCGAGGTGGCCCAGCCCGGCGCGCAGCAACTGGCCGGACACCTGAGCGTGCTCGACGCAATCATGTCGGCGCAAGGGTACAAGGACACGGCGCGCCTGAACGAGGTGGTCATCGTACGACGCGGCGACGACGGCAAGCGTGTGGTGTTCCCGGTCAATCTGGAAAAGGTCATCGACGGCGAGGACGCCACGCAGGACGTGCTGCTGCGGCCGTACGACGTGGTCATCGTACCGAAATCCGGCATCGCCAACGTCAACCTGTGGGTCGACCAGTACATCCGCAAGAACCTCCCGATCAACTTCGGCGTGAATTACAGCGTCACGCACACCACAAACAGCGGCGGTGGCGGCACCGTCGTCGTCCCGGCGGGGCAATGACCCGGCGCGGTTTTATTTGAGCAACACAACCCTGGTACAGCCATGAACATGCACAAAGAAGCATTGCCCTATCACGGAGAAATGCCGGCGCCGGCGGTCGCAACACCGTCGGAACCGTTCAGCATCCGCGAGTTCCTGTCGATCCTGTTCAAGGACGGCCGCCGCATCCTGGCGGCCTTCCTGATCCCGATGATCCTGTTCACCATCGTGTCATTCCTGCCGACGCCGAAGTACGAGGCAACGTCGACGCTGCTGGTGAAGATGGGCCACGAGTACCTGTACCGGCCGGAAGTGGGCGAGAGCAACGTGCAGCCGATCGCCGGCGACCGCACTCTCGCGATCCTGTCGGAAGCGGAGATTCTCAACAGCCGCGACCTGCAGGAAGAGGTCATCAAGCAGATCGGCCTCGACAAGCTGTACCCGTCGATCGCCGAGAGCGAAGACGATCCGGATTCGCCGCGCATGTCGCGCGCGCTGATCCAGTTCAAGAAGCAGCTCGACGTGGAGCCGCTGAAGGATTCGACCATCATCCAGGTGTCGTTCAAGCATCCGGACCCGATGATCGCCGCCGAGGTGGTCAACAAGCTGGTCGCGAACTACCTGCAGAAGCGTCGCGACATCTACTCCGGAACTTCGGTGACGCTCGAGGAGGGCCAGGTCAAGCAGATGAAGAAGCAGTTGCTCGACATGGAAGCCAAGATCGACCAGTTCAAGAAGGACCATCACATCATTTCCTTCGACAGCCAGCAGACGCTGCTGCTGAACCAGCGTGACGCGCTCGAAGCCAAGCTGAAGACCGCGTCCAGCGACCTCGCCGAAGCCACCGGCCGGCTGGAAGCGGTCAAGCGCAACGCCGCCTCGGTGTCCAAGGATATCCGGATGTATTCGGAAAACACCCCTGACGATGCGCTCGAGGCTGCCCGCAAATCGCTGCTCGACCTGCGCCTGAAGGAAGGCGACGCGCTGTCCAAGTACACCGAGCAGAACCCGGTGGTGGTCGACCTGCGCACGCAGATCAAGCGTGCGCAGAAGCTGGTGTCGGATCTGCAGTCGCAGAAGACCGACACGGTGCGCATGGGCCGCAACCCGGTACGCGACACGGTCGAGGCCGACCTGATCCGCTTCCAGGGCGAGCAGCGCGCGGCAGAAGCCAACCGCGAAGTCCTGACCAAGCAGCTCGCCGCGATCAACGAGCAGCTCGCCGCCCTGAGCGCGCAGCAGCCCAAGCTCGAAGAGATGATGCGCGAGCGCCAGCTGATGGACGCCACCTACCAGAACTACGTCAAGAAGCTGGAAGACTCGAAGATCATGGCCAACCTCGCCCGCAACGCCGACACCAACGTCAGCGTGGTGCAGAAGGCGCTGCCGCCGGTCGAGAAGAAGAACCTGCAGATGATCATCCTGGCGATCGGCTTCGTGCTGTCCGGCTGCATCGCGCTGGCCGTGGCCTTCCTGTCCGAACTGCTGCGCGGCACCTACGTGTCGCCGGAAAAGGTGCAGCGCTCGCTCGGCCTGCCGGTGCTGGCGTCGATCCCGTACCGCAACAATCCGCCGCGCCGCCTGCAACTGGCGTCGTGACGGCGGCCGCGGCGCCCTGGCGCCGCGGCTTTCTCCCCGTTTTTGTTCTCCCTGTTTGGCCGGCTCTGCCGGCCTTTTTTTCGCTACCGCACTTGCGCTACCGCCCGGTTCCGCGGCGGGCGGCAAGGACCGAAACGGAACTTTCTCGTCGCCGCCGCGTCTGCCAGCCATCGCAATGACGAATCGCAGGACCACGGAGAACGGCATGGCCGACGCTTTCCGCAAGGGCGACAAGGTCGAATGGGAATCTTCGCAGGGCGCGGTGCGCGGCACCGTGGTGCGCAAGCTCACGGCGCACACCCGGATCGGCCGTCACGAGGTCACGGCGTCGCCGGAGAACCCCGAGTATCTCGTCGTCAGCGACAAGACCGGCGCCGCGGCGGCGCACAAGCCGCAGGCGCTGAAGAAACGATGACCCGGAGACGGTTTGAAAACCGCAGCGAACGGTTCGAGTCCGGTCCGCGCCGGCGGTTTTGAAACACTCCTAGACCACGGGAGCCCGCATGGAAGTCAAGCAGCAGAAACACTCCGAACTGGACAAGGTCGCGGCGATGATCGGCGAGATTCGCTTCGCGATGATGGCCACCGCCGAGGAAGACGGCACGCTGCGCAGCCGGCCGATGTCGACGCTGGAGATCGACGAGGACGGCGCGCTCTGGTTCTTCACCGCGCAGGATTCGCCGAAGGTCGAGGAAGCCGCGCGCCAGCGCCACGTCAACCTCGCCTACACGCGCCTGGACAAGCAGGATTACCTGTCGGTGTCCGGCAGCGCCGAGACGGTGCGCGACCGCAAGCGCATGGAGGAACTCTGGACGCCGTGGATCAAGCCGTGGTTTCCGGGCGGCCTCGACGATCCGAACCTGGTGCTGCTGAAGGTGCAGATCGTCCAGGCCGAGTACTGGGACGCACCGGGCAGCAAGGTCAAGCGGCTGTACGGGCTGGCCAAGGCGGTCGCGACCGGCAAGCAGGACGCGCTCGGCGACCACCGCAAGGTGCAGGTGCGCTGAATGACCGCGGAGCGCCGTCCGGCCGTGACGGTCGGGCGCCGTTGTGTGCGGTCCCACTAATGACTGGCTTGGGACCGGCCGCAGCGCCGGCAATGCAAGCAAGGGAGCGTTTCAGTCTGAAGCGGAACCGCGGCGACGCGCCCGGTCCCGCTTCCGGAAAGCCGATGCGATATCCGGCGTTGCATCGGTGAAGCCGCTCGAAGAACGGCGAGAGCGGGAGAGTCCGTTCGCCTGATGGCCAGTCAACCGACGGCCATTGCCGAACTTGCCGCACTTGCCGAACTTGCCGAACTTGCCGAACTTGCCGCTACCCGTATCACGGGTTGTCGCATTTTTGATTTTCCACAATGTATTCGCAGGCCGCCCCGGCACACTCAACGCGGTGCCTTGCGATTCCTCGCTGTCCTTTCCACCCGGCGTGGCCGGGAAGCGACGCCATGGCGATCGGGCGGCTATTACAGATGAAAACGATCATCTTTCCCCTAGCTTTTTCACCGAGCAGCTGCATGCGGCCGCACGGCACGATTTTCGGGTGAGCTCCGGGCAGTGTCGTTGATGTTTCTGCTCGGGAATGCGATGGCGACCAATTACAACCTTGCATGCGTGGTTCACCATCATGCATTGACGCGTCCGGACGCCATCGCCATCGTCGACAAAGGGCGGTCGGTAACCTACGGCGAACTCGCCGAACGCGCCCGGCGCATCGCCGCATTCCTGAAACGCTGTCCGCACTGGCAGCGGGACGGCATGCCGCCGCGCGTGGGCATTCTGGCATCCCGCAGCATCGAGGCCTGCGTCGCGCTGCTCGGCGCCTGCTGGGCCGGTGCCACCTACATCCCGATCGGTCTGAAAATGCCGCGGGACAGGATTCTCACGGTGCTGTCGCTGTGCGGGCTGTCGGCGATGATCGCGGACGAGGAAGGCGCGGCACTGCTCGACGACCGGGTACTCGGCGCTTCTCCTCCGGTCGTCCTGCACGGATCCGGCGATTTGGAAAGCGTCGCCAACCCGGAAACCAGGCTGGTCGATGTCCGCAGCCTGCCGCCGGCGGAACCAGGCGAGCCCGAGCCGATGTCGGCGCAGGATACGGCCTACATCATCTTCACCTCGGGAACGACCGGCGTGCCGAAGGGCGTCATGATCTCCTGCGGCGCGATCCGGCATTACATCGACACGGTCACCGGCCTTCTCGGCCTGCGCGCCGACGACCGGGCGATGGAAAGCTGCGAACTCAGTTTCGACGTATCCCTGCACAACATGTTCTCGACATGGCAGGCAGGCGGATCGCTTCACATCCTGCCGGCGACAGCGGTGATGAACGCGGTGAAGTTCGTACGGAACGCCGGACTGACCGTGTGGAACTCGGTGCCGTCGCTCGCGGGAATGCTTCGACAGATCAAAGTCCTCGCTCCAGGCAGCCTGCCGTCCATCCGCGTGACCATGTTCGGCGGGGAGCAGTTGCCGGGCGGAGCCGTGGCCGCCTGGCAGGCTGCCGCGCCGAACAGCGCCATCCACAACCTGTACGGACCGACGGAGGCAACCGTTTTCTGTCTTCACCAGCAGGTTGCCGGCGCGATTCCGCTGACGCCCGGCCGGGACGTCGTCGCGATCGGTTTCCCGATGCCGGGCAACGAAGCGATGGTCGTCGACGACTGCCGCCGAACGGTCGAGGACGGGACGCCGGGCGAGCTCGCACTGTCGGGCGTGCAACTCTCCCAAGGCTATCTCGACGCGCCGGATCTGACCGAGGCCCGCTTTCCGGTGATCGACGGCAAGCGATGGTATCTGACCGGCGATCTGGCAATTCGCGACACGTCGGGGACCTTTCATTGCCTCGGGCGTATCGACAATCAGATCAAGCTTCATGGCTACCGGGTCGAGCTGGAAGAGGTCGACGCGCATTTGCGCATCGCCAGCAATGTCGATGTCGTCGGTTCGGTTGCCTGGCCGCTGGTGGACGGGGCGCCGCAAGGCATCGTGAGCTTCATCGGCGCGCCGGTGATCGATGCGGACCGGATCATCGCCGATCTGAGGGCGAAGCTGCCTGCGTACATGGTCCCCGGCCGGTTGCTTGCCCTGGACGCCATCCCGCTCAACCAGAACGGGAAAGTGGACCGTCACGCGCTGCGCCGGATTCTCGCCGAACAGGGTGTTCCTGAGGCATGAACCCGAAATCCGGCGCGATCGGGGATGCGGATGCCCGGGGAAGCGTAACCGGTGTTCCATCCGGGTGGCGAAGCGCGCGCGATGTCTTCGCCATCGACGAAGTCGATCAGGTCGTCGCGTTGTCGCAGACCGCGGCGGGCCGCCTGGCGATCTATCTGATCGGCCTGACAGCGGTCATGCCGACCAACGGGTGGAAGGGATCGCTCCTCGTCGTCACGGCGGCAATGGCGTCGGCCCTGGTGCCGGCGTGGCGCAATCGCATTCTCCTCGCCGCCACGTGGGCCGTGGCGTTCTTCGAACTGGTGTTCGACAGGAACGCGATCCGGGGCGATATCGCAGTCTTCCTGCAGCAGGAGAACCTCGGCCACCTTTCCGCGCTGGCCCTTGCCTTCGGCGCCTACCTGATTTTCATCGCCTGCGTCTGGATCGGGCTGCAGGCCGTTCGCCGCAACAGGACATCGTTCGGCGCGCGGCACCCGGTGCTGACGCTGCTCGGCATCGAGGCGGCGCTGCTGTGCATGGCGAGCCTCGACCTGCATCGCGGGCCGTGGCGTGCCGTCCTCTGGTCGGTGCTGATCGTCTATTCGATCTACATCTGGTTTCTGGCGTATGCGATCGTCGACCAGCGCTCGCAGAAACCAGCATCGAGAACCTTCCAGTTCGCCGTGCTCCATCCGTTCTGGATCGCGTCGACCACGATCCCGTACGGCAAGGGCGCGGCCTTCCTGCGCAAAGCGTTGCCGAAGACGCCCCGCGACCTTGCCGTCACGCAGATCAAGGGCGTGAAGCTGCTGATCTGGGCCAACATGTTGTGGGGGATCAGCCTGCTGCTCGCCTGGGTCCTGGAAGGCCGCCTGAACATTCCGACGGTCGATATGGCGATCAATGCCTACCTTCGGCATCAGGCTTTCCCGATCCTGGTCGGCTGGGCCGCGGTGATCTGGTCCACCGCGAAATTCATGCTGATGGCGGCCCGGTGGGGGCACGTGTTCATCGGCGTCGCGCGGCTGGCCGGTTTCCGGCTGCCGCGCAGCGTCTGGCGCCCCCTCGAATCGAGAACGCTGATGGATTACTTCAACCGGTTCTACTACTACTTCAAGGAACTGCTGGTCGATTTTTTCTTCATCCCGACGTTCTTCGCGGTGTTCCGGGACCACCCCCGCCTGCGGATGTTTTTCGCGACGTTCATGGCCGCCGGCATCGGCAACGCGATCTGGCATTTCCTGAAGGACATACAGGTCGTCGCGCCGATGGGACTGGCGGGCGCAGTCATGTCCTATACCAGTTATTTCTTCTACTGCGTGGTACTGGCCACGGGTCTCGGCATCTCGCAGATCCGGGCGCAGATGGGCATCAAGCCGTCACCGACTTTCCTGGGCAGGCTCTATTCCTTTGCATTCGTGTGGTCGTTCGTCGTGTGCCTGCACGTGTTCAGCGATGAGTCGAGAAACCACACGCTGGTCGAACGCCTTTCCTTCATGGCCAGTCTTTTCGGAGCAGGTTGATGGACAGCAGCCGCAAGCAGGATCTGCGCGACTTTTTCACCGACGCCTTGCGAAAACGCGGCGACCGGCGCCGGCTCGACGACGACGAATCGATCTTCGCCAGCGGCAGGCTCGATTCGTTCTCCATGATGATGCTCGTCATGCATCTCGAACAATCGTTCGGCATCGATTTTTCGGATATCGAGTTCGACGCGGACCTCCTCGATTCGATCAACGACATCGAGTCCTTCGTGGACGCCCGGCCGGTTGCGTGACCGCGGCCGATCAATCCTTTGGTTTCCGCGGCATCCGCGCTTTCGATCCGGCGCGAGGCCGGTTCACGCCGCATGGCAGTCAGCACGCCCGCGCGATCAGCACCGCGTTGGTGCCGCCGAACGCGAACGAGTTCGACATCACGGTGCGGATCGTGCAGCCGGTGCGCGCCCGGTTCGGCACGTAGTCGAGGTCGCATTCCGGGTCCGGCACCGCGAGGTGCGCAGTCGGCGGCAGCAGGCCGTCGCGCATCGCCAGCACCGCGATCGCGAATTCCAGCGCGCCGGCCGCGCCGAGCAGGTGGCCGTGCATCGACTTGGTGGAACTGACCGGCAGGCGGTCGGCGTGCGCGCCGAACACCGCGCGGATCGCCTGCGTCTCGGCGACGTCGTTGGCGGCGGTGCCGGTGCCGTGCGCGTTCACGTAGCCGATCGCGGCGGGCGCCATGTCGGCGTCGATCAGCGCGCGCCGCATCGCCTCGGCCTGGCCGGCCACGCTCGGCCGCGTCAGGTGGGCGATGTCGGTGGTCAGCCCGTAGCCGGCCAGTTCGGCCAGGACCGGCGCGCCGCGCGCCGTCGCGCGCTCGCGGTCTTCCAGCACCAGCATCGCCGCGCCTTCGCCGAGCACCATGCCGCTGCGGTTCTTCGAGAACGGCTTGCACGAGGCGGCAGGGTCGTCCGGATCTTCTGCGGCCAGCGTGCGCAGCGCTTCCCACGCCTTCATCGGCCCGAACGCGAGCGGCGCCTCGGTGCCGCCGGCGATGGCCGCGTCGAGTTCGCCGCGTTCGATCCGGCGCGCCGCCTCGCCGAGCGCCACCGCCGACGACGAGCAGGCGGTGGAAAAGGTCAGCACCGGGCCGGTGACGCCCCAGTCGAGCGCGATCCACGAGGCGGCCGCGTTGTGCATCGACAGCAGCACGGAAAACGGCTTGACCCGGTCGGAGCGGTCTTCGTAGAGCGTGCGGTAGCCGTCGTCGGCCGACTCGGCGCCCGCCATGCCGGTGCCGACGAAGACCCCGGTGCGCGCCGGATCGGCCGCCGGATCGAAGCCCGCGGCGTCGATCGCCTGCTGCGCCACGGCCAGTGCGAACTGCGTCGCGCGGTCGAGCATGCGCAGCTTCGGCGCGTCGAAACGGGCGGCGCCGTCGAAGGCGGTTCTGGCGGCGACCGGCGCAGCGAGCCGGTCGCGGAACCCGGCGTCGAGCCGGCCGATGCCCGAGCGGCAGGCGGCGACCGCGGCGAGCGCCTCGTCAGTGCCGTTACCCAGCGGCGAGACCAGGCCGATGCCGGTGATCGCGACCCGCGTCACGACGTGCCTTGGGGGGCCTTGTGCGGCGCCTCTTGCATCTCTTCTTGCATCGCTTCTTGCATCTCTTCTTGCACAGCGGCGCCGGGCGTTCCGGCCGGCGCGCCGCGCTGCTGCGAAATCAGCGTGTCGACCGCGCCGGCGACGTCGCCGACGGGCGCCAGCGGCGGCAGTTCGGAGAGGTCATGCGGCAGCCGGATGTGGAACTCGTCCTCGAGCCGGAACAGCATTTCCATCACGCCGAGCGAATCGATGCCGAGCTCGTCCAGGCGCGCCTCCGGCGTCAGCCGGTCGGCTGGAAGGTTGTAGTCGGCCGCGAGGATCTGCCGCAGGTGTTCGAGGGTCGTCATCGGAAAACTCCGCCTGGGAAAGGAAGGAACGGAATCGATCAAGCGGCGCGGTCGTTCGACGGCAGGCGCGCGGCGGGGATGCCTTCGCCGTCGGCGTAGCCCTTTTCACCCCGGGATGCCGGCAGGCCGCGCACCTTGCCGCTCCAGCGGGCGCCGCGGGTGAGCAGGCCGGGCGCGTGGCGCAGCAGCGCCGCGGCCGGCAGCGCCAGCGACGGCCGCATCGCCGCCTGCGCGAACAGCGCTGCCCAGCGCATGCGCGGCGCGAAGCGGCGCCGCCAGGCGGCCGCGTAGTCGCGCTGCAGCGCGCGCTGCAGGACCGGGTCGCGCGCGTCCTCGCGGTGCGGGCCGAGCGTGCCGGCCAGCAGGAAGGCCGACTGGATCGCCATGCTGATGCCTTCGCCGACGATCGGGTGCGCTTCGCCGGCGGCGTTGCCGACCAGGAACAGGCCGTCGCCGGCCGCCAGCCGGATGCCGGGCCGCAGCGGGCCGACGCCCAGCCAGGCGCCGTGCAGCGCCGCGCCGTCGAGCATGTCGCGCACGCCGCCGCAATGCTCGGCTACGTACATCAGCGCCGCCTCCGCCGCCTTGTGCCGGTGCAGCGCGGTGCGGCAATGCGCCAGCACGTCGCGCCGGATGCAGAACGCCAGCGTGACGGTGTCGTGGTCGCCGAGCACCATGCCGCCGTAGCCGCCGGGAAAGGACAGGATCGGCAGCAGGCCGGCCGGCATTTTCGGCGCACGGAAATTCGCCTTGAACGCGAACAGGTCGGACGGCCGCTGCGGCGGCATCGGCGCACGCGCATCGCCGAGCGCCGGCCCCGGCTCCCACGAGCCGTGCGCGGCAATCAGCACCGGCGCCGACAGCACGGCATCGTCGCCGCGCGCCTGGCTCGCGTTGCAGACGTAGTGTCCCGGGCCGCCGTCGACGCGCCGCACCGTCCACGGCTGCAGCAGGTCGACGCCGCAGCGCGCGGCTTCCTCGGCCAGCAGCGTGTCGAGATGCTCGCGTCCCAGCGCGCGGCCCCAGGCATGCGGATGCGCGGCGTCGCCGCCGTAGGGCGGGAACGGCGCGGCGGTCGCGCCGTCGCGATGCATCCACGCGACCTGCCGCAGCGCCGGGCCGGCCAGCGCGGCGAAGCGCTCGCCGATGCCGAGCGCCGCCAGCAGCGGAAGGTTGCTGGCGGCGATGCATTCGCCGCACACCTTGCGGCGCGGGAACGGCTGCTTTTCCACCAGCGCGACGCGCCAGCCCGCCCGCGCCAGCAGGATCGCGGACGCCGCGCCGGCCGGGCCGGCGCCGACGACAATCGCGTCGTGGGCGGCGCGCATCGCTAGCCGGGCCGCCGCGCGGCCACGAAACGGTGGCTGAACAGCCGCGCCGGTCCTTCGTCGAGCTGCCACTGCGCGGCGGGGAAGGGCCAGAGGTCGGAGAGCTCGCGGTCGCGGAAGCCCGCCTTCACGCTCAGCACCGCGTCGTTGCGGGTGACCGCGTTCGCGCCGATCAGGCCGACCAGCCGCGCGGCCAGGAGCGGCAGCCGGGCGCGGCGCGGCTCGCAGGCGACGAAGCGGTCGGTGCGGCGGCCGAGGGTGTCGAACAGCATCGCGATCTGACGCTCGTCGAAATGGTGCAGGAACAGGTTGGCCACGCCGAGGTCCCAGTGTCGTTCCAGCGGCGTGGCGATCCAGTCGAGCACGTCGGCCTGGACGATCTCGACGTTCCATGCCAGCCGCTCGAAGGCGTCGATGGTGCGGCTGCCGACCAGTTGCTGCCGGTCCAGCAGCGTCACCCGCACCCGCTGCTCGCCCGGTTTGACCGGCCAGCGCGCCGCCAGTTGCCGCGCCAGCCGCAGCATCAGGCTGCCGTCGCCGGCGCCGAGTTCCAGGATGCGCATCGGCGCCGCGCCGGT
>JBQCGO010000018.1:0-7653 GCA_051955575.1 Burkholderiaceae bacterium | reverse complement strand
GGCACTGCGTCCATTCATGTCGCGCTTCGCCTACGCGTCGTGCACGCTGTTCGGCCGCGAGCGCACCGGCGTACTGCTGCACGCGGCCGACGATTACCCGGCCGAGCCGGCGCTGCTGCGCGAGATCGAGGCGCTGTTCGGCATCGAAGGCGCCGCCGTGTTGCGCTACGACGACCGCCGCCGTGGCCATGCGCGCAGGATGCTGGTGCGAAACGGCGCGCTGGAAGCGGTCGCACTGGCCGGCGACACCGTCGCCCTCGGCGGGTTGAAGGACGCGCTGGAAAATGCGCAGCCGGTCGCCGCGCTCGGCCGCCTGCTGCTGATGCCGTCGCCGAAACCGCCGCAGCATCTGAAGCCGCGCGGACGAGTGGTCTGCAATTGCCTGAACGTGTCGGCCGACGCGATCGATGCCGCGCTGGACGGCATCGACGCCGTACCGGATGCGGCGCTGCGCCTGCTGCAGGACCGGCTGCGATGCGGCAGCGGCTGCGGTTCGTGCGTGCCGGAAATCAAGACGATGATCCTGCGGCGGTCGGCGGAAGCGGCTTGAGAGACGCAGGAAAAGCGAGAAGCAGGGACAACGAGAGGCAGGAAGAACGAGAGGCAGGGGAGTCGGCAACGCGACGCATGCCCGCAAGTCTGTCGTTCCCGCGCAAGCAGGAACCCGATGGCTTCTTCGGCAGTTTCGGATACGACACTGCATTCCCGCTTTCGCGGGAATGACGAGGCAGGGGTATCGGGGAAGAGATGCCGTCGCGCGGCCGTCGCACGACTCGCATGCTACCCTTGGCCGATGCACTTTTCCTTCCCTCCCGACCATGTCCCCGCCGCCCGTTTCATCAAGGAGATCGGCCGCGGCAAGGACGGCGCGCGCGGTATGTCGCGCGACGACGCGCGCGAACTCTACGCGGCGATGCTCGACGGCCGCGTGTCCGACCTCGAACTCGGCGGCATCCTGCTGGCGATGCGGATCAAGGGCGAGTCGACCGAGGAGATCGCCGGCTTCCTCGACGCCGCCGAAGCCTCGTTCGCCCCGCTCGAGGCGCCGCCCGCCGTGTCGTCCAGCGACTACGCGCCGATCGTGCTGCCCAGCTACAACGGCGCGCGCCACATGGCAAATCTGACGCCGCTGCTGGCGCTGCTGCTGGCGCGCGCCGGCGCGCCGGTGCTGCTGCACGGCGTGACGACCGACCCGATGCGCGTGACCAGCGCCGAGATCCTGGCCGCGATGGGCCACGCGCCGGCGACCACGGCGGCCGAGGCACGGCAGTGCTTCGCGCGCGGCCTGCCGGCCTTCATGCCGATCGCGTATCTCGCGCCGAAGATGGCCAGGCTGCTGGACGCGCGCCGCGTGCTCGGCGTGCGCAACTCGACGCATACGCTGGTCAAGATCCTGCAGCCGTTCGCCGGCCCGGCGCTGCGGCTGACCTCGTACACCCATCCCGAATACCTGGAGATGCTGGCTGCCTATTTCGGCACGCTGGCGCCGGCCGCGCGCGGCGACGCGTTCCTGCTGCGTGGCACCGAGGGCGAGACCGTCGCGTCCGCGCGCCGCGCCCAGCAGATCGACTGGTTCCACGGCGGCTGCCGCACCGTGCTCGTGCAGAAGCAGGACGTCGCGCACCAGACGCCCGTCTTGCCCGAGAGCCGCGACGCCGCGGCCACCGCCGCCTGGATCGCCGCCGCGCTGCGCGGCGAGTACCCGGTGCCGGCCGCGATCGAAGAGCAGGTCGAACAATGCCTGCGCGTGGCGCGGGAGATACGGCAGCGGTCGGCCGCGTGATCGGACCGACCGATCGGGCGCTATGCCTGCGCGAATTGAGCTAGATGCCGAGCAACTGCCGGGCCGACCGCTGACTTGACAGCCGAAAAGATTGCCGAATTCGGACGTCGCGTCGCGTTCGACGGCGGCGACAAGCGAAGACAGCGAAGGGTGGGCAAGGAAGGTTGATCCGGCGCCGCCGATGCCCCGGCATCCCGGCATGCGGCGGCGCGCGTACAATGCCGGCTCTTTTTCTCCCTCCCATGCCATGTCCGCGATCTTCGACGTCGCCGTGATCGGCGCCGGCGCGGCCGGCATGATGTGCGCCGCGGTCGCCGGACAGCGCGGCTGCCGGGTGATGCTGATCGATCACGCCGACAAGCTGGCGGAAAAAATCCGCATCTCCGGCGGCGGCCGCTGCAACTTCACCAACCGCGACGCCGGCCCGGCGAACTTCCTGTCCCGCAACCCGCATTTCTGCCGCAGCGCGCTGGCCCGCTACGGTGCGTGCGACTTCGTCGACCTGGTCAAGCGTCACCGCATCCCGTTCCACGAAAAGCACAAGGGACAATTGTTCTGCGACCGCTCGTCGGAAGACATCATCGCGATGCTGAAGGCCGAATGCGACGCCGGCCGCGTGACGTGGCGCATGCCGTGCGCGGTGCGCGGCGTCGGCAGATCCGGTGAGGTTTTCCGCGTCGAGGCCGACGGCGGCGACATCCTCGCGCGGCACGTGGTGATCGCCACCGGCGGTCTGTCGATCCCGAAGATCGGCGCGACCGACTTCGCCTACCGGATCGCGAAGCAGTTCGGGCTGAAGCTGGTCGAGACGCGGCCGGCGCTGGTGCCGCTGACCTTCGCGGCGGAAGCCTGGGCGCCGTTCGCGGCGCTGGCCGGCATCGCGTTGCCGGTCGACATCGCGACCGGTGCGGGAAAGGCGCGCGGCGCGTTCCGCGAAGATTTGCTGTTCACTCACCGCGGGCTGTCCGGCCCGGCGATCCTGCAAATTTCCAGCTATTGGCAGCCGGGCGCCGCGCTGACGCTCGACCTGTTGCCGGACGCCGATGTCGCCGCCGCGCTGATCGAGGCCAAGACCGGAACGAAGAAATCGCTGCGCAACCTGCTCGCGCAATGGCTGCCGGCGCGGCTCGCCGAGGGCTGGCTGGAAGTGTCGGACATCGATCCCGACCGCCGGCCGGCCGACATGCCGGACCGTGCGCTGCGCGCGCTCGGCGATTCGCTGAACCGCTGGACTCTCGTGCCGGCCGGTACCGAAGGCTACCGCAAGGCGGAAGTCACGCTGGGGGGCGTCGACACCGCCGAACTGTCGCAGCAGACGATGATGTGCGACAAGCTGCCGGGCCTGCATTTCATCGGCGAGGCGGTCGACGTGACCGGCTGGCTCGGCGGCTACAACTTCCAGTGGGCATGGTCGTCGGGCGTAGTAGCCGGGATGGCGATCGCGCCCGGCGGGTAGGACGCCGTCGTTGCGCATCCGGCCGATGCCGCGCGGAACCGCTTCCATTGAAGGTCCGATCTGTTATACTCGCGGGTTCCATTCACCTCTTGCCCGATTTGGATTTACATGACCACCATCCGCTTTAAAGAAAACGAGCCGTTCGAAGTCGGGATGCGGCGCTTCAAGCGCACCATCGAGAAAACCGGTCTGCTGACCGAACTCCGCGCGCGCGAGTTTTACGAGAAGCCGACGGCCGAGCGCAAGCGCAAGCTTGCGGCTGCAGTGAAGCGCCACTACAAGCGCATCCGCAGCCAGCAACTGCCGAAGAAGCTCTACTGATTCCCGCCGCCGCACCGGTTGCGGCCGCGAAGAAAACCCGCTCCGGGCGTTCCGCAGCGGGTTTTGGTGTTTGTGTGGCGGCCGATTCGCTTGGTGCCGATCCCGGCATCGATCTCCGCATCGATTCGCCCCGCCGGTTTGTCTAACCCGTTCCAGCCCTTGTTTCCGGAGATTGCCATGTCGCTCAAGCAACAGATCAACGAAGACATGAAGCAGGCGATGCGCGCGAAGGACGCCGAGCGCCTCGGCGCGATCCGCCTGCTGACCGCCGCCATCAAGCAGAAGGAAGTCGACGAGCGCATCGATCTGAACGACGCGCAGGTGCTGGCGATCGTCGACAAGATGATCAAGCAGCGCAAGGACTCGATCACGCAGTTCACCGCCGGTGGCCGTCAGGACCTGGCCGACAAGGAAAAGGCCGAGCTCGACATCCTGTCCGCCTACATGCCGGCGCACCTGTCGGACGCCGAAGTCCGCGCCGAGGTCGACGCGGCGATCGCCAAGGTCGGCGCCGCCGGTCCGCAGGACATGGGCAAGGTGATGGGCGTGCTGAAGCCGGCGCGGGCCGGCCGCGCCGACATGACCGCGGTCTCGGCGCAGGTGAAGGCGGCGCTGGCGTCCCGCTGATCCGGCCTCCTGCTCGCCGGCCGCGCCGCCGTGATCCCGCAATCCTTCATCCAGGACTTGCTGAACCGCGTCGACATCGTCGACGTCGTCGGCCGCTACGTGCCGCTCAAGAAGGGCGGCGCGAACCTGATGGGCCTGTGCCCGTTCCACAACGAAAAATCCCCCAGCTTCACCGTCAGCCCGACCAAGCAGTTCTATCACTGCTTCGGCTGCGGCGCGCACGGTACCGCGATCGGCTTTTTGATCGAGTATTCCGGCCTCGGCTTCGTCGACGCGGTCAAGGAACTCGCGCAGGGCGTCGGCATGACGGTGCCGGACGACAACGACCGGATCCCGCCGGCGCAGCGCGCCGCGCAGCAGGCGAAAAGCCTCGCGCTCACCGAGGCGATGCAGCGCGCGTGCGACTTCTACCGGCGCGAACTGCGCGGCGCGCAGCAGGCGATCGCTTACCTGAAAGGCCGCGGCCTGTCCGGCGAGATCGCCGCCCGCTTCGGGCTGGGTTATGCGCCCGACCAGTGGGACGCGTTGCGCGGCGTGTTCGCCGACTACGACGACCCGGCGCTGGTCGAAGCCGGGCTGGTGATCCAGCGCGATGACGAGGACGGTGGCCAGCGCAAGCGCTACGACCGCTTCCGCGGCCGCGTGATGTTCCCGATCCGCAATACCAAGGGCCAGACCATCGGCTTCGGCGGCCGCGTGATGGACGGCGGCGAACCGAAATACCTGAACTCGCCCGAGACGCCGCTGTTCCAGAAGGGCAACGAACTCTACGGCCTGTTCGAGGCGCGGCAGGCGATCCGCGAGGCCGGCTACGTGCTGGTGACCGAAGGCTACATGGACGTGGTCGCGCTGGCCCAGCTCGGTTTCCCGCACGCGGTCGCCACGCTCGGGACCGCCTGCACCGCGACTCACGTGCAAAAGCTGCTGCGGCAGGCCGACCAGGTCGTGTTCAGCTTCGACGGCGACGCCGCCGGCCGGCGCGCCGCACGGCGCGCGCTGGAAGCCTGCCTGCCGTACATGAGCGACGACAAGACCATCCGCTTCCTGTTCCTGCCGCCCGAGCACGACCCGGACAGCTACATCCGGGAATTCGGCGCCGACGCGTTCGCCACGCAGGTCGCCGATGCGATGCCGCTGTCGCAATTCCTGTTGAACGAAGTGTCCGCCGGCAACGATCTGCGCACGATGGAAGGCAGGGCGCGCACGCAATTCGATGCCGGGCCGCTGCTGCAGGCGATGCCGCCGTCGGCATTGCGGATGCAGATCGTGCGCGGGCTGGCACAGGCGATTCAATCAACGTCGGACGAGATCGAATCGGCGCTTTCCCTCAAGCAGGCGCCGAGTCGCGCGCGCGTCGCGCCGCCGCGCGCCAAGCGCCCGCCGCCGCAAGGACTGGAGCGGCAGATCCTGAAGCTGCTGGTCGCGCATCCTGCGCTGGCGGCCGGCATCGACGACGATGCGCATGCGGCGCTCGCCGAACTGGCGCCCGACAGCATCGGCATGTTCGAAATCTTGGCGACGCTCGGTCGGGACATGGGCGAGCACGCGAATTTTGCTGCGCTGGCCGAGCATCTGCGCGGAACCGATACCGATTTCGATGCCATCGTCGCCGAAGTCGCATCTGAGGTCGAGCAAGATGTCGAAGTGGCAAGATTGGAACTTGCAGGTGCGCTGCGCCAGACTAAAATGAAAGCCTTGAAACATGCGCTCGATGCGCTGGCCGCGGCCGGCGTGCGTAGCGAGGATGACCGGGCGCGCTTTCGCGACCTCATGGCCAGGCAGGAAGCGTTGCGGCGCGAAGGGGATAGCGAGACGGCGCGGCGGTAATGGCAAAACGAGATGACGGAAAAACCGTTGCCGGCATGGCGCCGAAACGTATTTCGGGGAAGCAAGTCTGCGGTGATCCGCGCGTGGCAAGGCCGTCGGCGGCGCCGCGTGACCGATATCTTGCACAGGACATGCAACACAGGACACGCGACTGCTGAAGAAAGCGGCGGCGTATGTTATAATTAAAGCTTTTCTTTCAAGACCTTAGCGCATTCCGTGGCATCCGGCCGCCGCACGCCCGGCAACGCGGGCAGGCACACCGGCGCCAGGACGACGCGGGCATGCAAGCGGTATCGTTGGTCCGGCGTGGTCCGGATTGATTCTTGAAGCGCGGTCCCCATATCCACTCATTATCCGCAGTCGACATCTTGGCCAACGCAATGAAAAAACCCGCGACATCACGAACCCCCGCCATGCAGGGCGCGACGCCGGTTGCATCGAAGCCGACCTTGAAGCCGACCTCGAAGCCGACCGCCAGCGCGGCCGGCGGCGCCCGTGCAGGGAAGGCACCAGCCGCCGGCAAGGCGGTTGCCGCATCGTCCGAATCACGCACGGCGAAGGCCGGTACGGACCGGACCCCGACGACCGCAACGACTACGACAGTGAAACCCCTTCCGCAGGCCGCCGCGAAGCCGGCTGCGACGACGAAATCGAAAACTTCCGTGACGACCAAAAAAACCGAATCGAAATCCGCAGCCAAGCCGGCATCCCGTCCGGCCGCGAAAAGCGTATCCAAGACCGACGTGAAAGCCGAGTCCGCGAAAGTGTCGTCGGCCGTCAGCAAGACCACCGATGCGGCCGCGCTGGCCGCCATCGATACATCCGGCTACGTGCTGCCCGGCGTCAAGGTGCCGGGCCGGCGCGGCCGCAAGCCGAAGGAATTCCAGCCGGAAAACGAGGAAGTCGCGGCGCTGAACGCGGTCGAGCGGGCCGAACTGAAAGCGGTCGACAAGGCGCGCGCGAAAGATCGCAAGGCCAAAGAAAAGGCGCTGCTGAAGGATGCGTTCTCGTCCGATACCGAGGCGAGCGAGGAAGAGCTCGAACAGCGCCGGCAAAAGCTGAAGACGCTGATCAAGCTCGGCAAGGACCGCGGTTTCCTGACCTATTCGGAAATCAACGACCACCTGCCGGAAAACATCGTCGATCCGGAAGCGATCGAAGGCATCATCGGCACCTTCAACGACATGGGCATCGCCGTCTACGAGCATGCGCCGGACGCCGAGACGCTGCTGCTGTCCGACAACGTGCCGTCGGTGACCAACGACGATGAAGCCGAAGCCGCCGCCGAGGCCGCGCTGTCGACCGTCGATTCCGACTTCGGCCGCACCACCGACCCGGTGCGCATGTACATGCGCGAGATGGGCGCGGTGGCCCTGCTCACGCGCGAAGGCGAGATCGAGATCGCCAAGCGCATCGAGGAAGGTTTGAAGCACATGATCATGGCGATCAGCGCGTGCCCCATGACGGTCGCGCAGATCCTCGACATGGCCGACCGCATCGCCAAGGACGAGTTGAAGATCGACGATCTCGTCGACGGCCTCATGGACTTCAACGAAGAGCTGACCGCGATGGAGGAAACCTCCGACGGCGACGACGACGAGGACGAAGAGGAAGGCGACGCGGGTGCGATCGCGAGCGA
>JBQCGO010000017.1:0-2660 GCA_051955575.1 Burkholderiaceae bacterium | reverse complement strand
CGCCGCGTGATTTGAGATCTTCGGCGTAATCCAGCATGCGCTGGTACAGCGCCTTGCCCTCTTCCTCGGTGCGCTCGGCGCGCTGGCCGCGGGGTTCGGCGACGAACAGCATGTAGGCCATGACTCTCTCCGGTTCAGGGGACCTTAGATTTTGCTCGTCATTCCTTACGCGGCGCAGCCGCGATCCGGAATCCATTTTGCTTTCGCGCAGCGTATGAAAATCAAAATGGATTGACTCGCGCCATCCATGGCGCTCGCGCTACGCGCCGCCTGTAGCGTTCGCGTTTGCAATCCTGCAAACGCAGTCGGGTTCCGCCCAAACAGCGCGGGCGGCCCCGGAATGACGACAAGAATAAGTCGGGCCACTACGCATCTCCACACGCCTCGGCGCGCCGGCGCAGCAATTCCGATTCGCGTGCATTGCCGGTGAGCGATGCGGCGCGTTCGAATTCGGCGCGCGCCTCATCCATGCGGCCGAGCTTGAACAGCAGGTCGCCGCGCACGCTGGGCAGCAGATGGTAGTCGCGCAAGGCGCGTTCCTTCTGCAGCGCGTCGACCAGCTGCAATCCGGCTTGCGGGCCTTCGGCCATCGACACCGCGACGGCGCGATTCAATTCGACCACGGGCGATGGCGCGACTTCCGCGAGGCGCTCGTACAGCGATGCGATCCGTGACCAGTCGGTGTCCTCCGCGCGCAGCGCGCGCGCATGGCAGGCGGCGATCGCGGCCTGCAGCGCATAGTTTCCGTCGGTGCCATCGAGCTGTTCCGCGCGTTCCAGCGATGCCAGCCCGCGGCGGATCAGCAGGCGATCCCAGCGCGCGCGATCCTGGTCCAGCAAAAGAATGGGCGTGCCGTCGGCGGCGACGCGCGCGTGCAGGCGCGACGCCTGGATTTCCATCAACGCGACCAGCCCGTGCACTTCCGGCTCGCGCGGCGCCAAACCCGCCAGCACGCGGCCCAGCCGCAAGGCTTCCTCGCACAACGCCGGCCGCGCCCAGTCATCGCCCGCGGTGGCGGTGTAGCCCTCGTTGAAGACCAGGTAGACCACTTCCAGCACCGCGGCCAGCCGCGGCGCGAGTTCCTCGCCGCGCGGCACCTCGAACGGCACCTGCTTTTCCGCGAGCGTGCGTTTGGCGCGCACGATGCGCTGCGCGACGGTGGGCTCTGGCACCAGGAACGCGCGCGCGATTTCCGGCGTGGTCAGGCCGCCCAGCATGCGCAGCGTCAGCGCGACCTGCATGTCGCGCGTCAGCACCGGATGGCAGGCGGTGAAGATCAGCCGCAGCAGATCGTCGCCGATGTCGTCATCCAGCGCGTCCGCATGATCCGGCGCGTGGGCCATGGCTTCGGTCTCGAGCTCGTACTCGATCGCGGCGTGCTTGTCGTCGCGCATCCTGTTGTGGCGGATCAGATCGATCGCGCGGCGTTTGGCGGTGGTCATCAGCCACGCGCCGGGATTGTCGGGCACGCCATCCTGCGGCCAGCGTTCCAGCGCGACAACCAGCGCTTCCTGCGCCAGATCCTCGGCCTGGCCGACGTCGTGCAGCATGCGCGCCAGGCCCGCGATCAGGCGCGGCGCCTCGATCTTCCAGACCGTTTCGATGGTGCGATGGGTGTCGGCCGTCGTCATGACGGCCGATCACACCACCGGCCCGCGATTCGCGCAAGCGGGACGGGCTAGGGAACGGTTTCACCGCCGCGCGCCCCACGGCGCCAACGCGCGCAGGCGAGGCTCGCGCAGGTACAGGCCGCCCCATGCCCGCACGCCGAGGTATGCGCCGAACATGAAATGCGTGAACAGCGGATTGACGATGCGAAGGTGACTGGCCATCGCGCCGCCCAGCAAACCGGTGAGCAGGATCGCGCCCAGCACCGCGGTGTGCGGGTGCGCATACAGCAGCGCGCAGGTGAGCTTGAGTACGCCCAGCCCGCGCGCCAGCACCACGGCGCCCGGATAGCCGAGGTCCACCATCGTCTGCGTCACCACCGGCAGCGCGAGCAGCTTGATCGCGGCGTCGAACAGCAGGAACGCAATCACCAGCGCGGACAGGAAGCGGCCGATCCAGACCGCCGGCCGGTTCATCGCTGCGCCACCTGCTCGCGCAGTCGCGCTTCGCGCTCGCGGATTTCCGGCGTGGCAGCGTCGCCGAAATCGCAGGTTTCGAATACCGGGCGCAGTTCGATCTCCATGCCGCCGTCGAACAACGGCGCGCGCTTGATCCATTCGATGGCTTCCTCCATCGAGCGCACCTGCCACAGCCAGAAACCGGCGATCAGTTCCTTGGTTTCGGCGAACGGGCCGTCGATCACGGTGCGCTGCTTGCCCTCGAAACGGACCCGCACGCCTTTCGAGCTGGGGTGCAGGCCGTCGGCCGCCAGCAGCACGCCGGCCTGGACCAGTTGCTCGTTGAACTTGCCCATCTCTTCCAGGTCCTTGGCGCTCGGCAAGCCGCCGGCTTCCGATTCCTCGCTCGCCTTCACCATCACCATCACGCGCATGTCGGTTCTCCAGTTGTCCGGCAGGGGGCCGGGTTCATGTTGGCGACGAACGACGCCGGCCCGATTCGACAATTCGCACTTTTCATTGACCGGCATCAGGGCGTCCATGACACGGCGGGTCCAGCATGCGAGGATTGCCGAGCACTCCAGACGCCATGGC
>JBQCGO010000016.1:0-2762 GCA_051955575.1 Burkholderiaceae bacterium | reverse complement strand
CGGAGCGTCCTCGGCCGCTGCCGCTGCGTCGACTGCGTCCGCAGCAGCCGCCCCGGCGCCGACCGTCAACAAGGGTGATACCGCCTGGATGATGGTGTCGACCCTGCTCGTGATCCTGATGACGATCCCCGGCCTCGCGCTGTTCTACGGCGGGCTGGTGCGCTCGAAGAACATGCTGTCGATCCTGATGCAGGTGTTCGTGATTTTCTCCACCATCGTCGTGCTCTGGTGCCTCTACGGCTACTCGCTCGCGTTTACGCAGGGCGGCGCATTCATCGGCTCGTTCGACCGGTTGTTCCTGCACGGCATCACCCCCGACACGCTGACCGGCACCTTCAGCAAGGGCGTGATGCTTCCCGAATACGTGTTCGTCGCGTTCCAGGCCACGTTCGCCGCGATCACCTGCGGTCTGGTGGTCGGCGCGTTCGCCGAGCGCGCCCGTTTCTCGGCGGTGCTGCTGTTCGCGGTGCTGTGGTTTACCTTCGCCTACCTGCCGATCGCGCACATGGTCTGGTTCTGGCCCGGCCCGGACAGCTACACCGATGCAGCCGCGGCCGAGAAGGCAACCGCCGCGGCCGGCTGGCTGTTCCGGAAGGGCGCGCTCGACTTTGCCGGCGGCACCGTGGTGCACATCAATGCCGCCATCGCCGGCCTGGTCGGCGCCTACGTGATCGGCAAGCGGGTCGGCTACGGCCGCGAATCGATGGCGCCGCACTCGCTGACCATGACGATGATCGGCGCGTCGCTCTTGTGGGTAGGCTGGTTCGGCTTCAATGCCGGCTCGGCGCTCGAAGCCAGCGGCTCGGCCGCGCTGGCCTTCGTCAACACGCTTTTGGCGACCGCCGCCGCGGTGCTGTCCTGGACCTTCGGCGAATGGATGGGCAAGGGTAAGCCATCGATGCTCGGCGCCGCGTCCGGCGCGGTCGCCGGACTGGTTGCGGTCACGCCGGCGGCCGGCTTCGTCGGCCCGATGGGTGCGCTGGTGCTGGGCCTGCTGGCCGGCATCGTCTGCCTGTGGGGCGTCAATGGCCTCAAGCGACTGCTGGGCGCGGACGACTCGCTCGACGTGTTCGGCGTGCATGGCGTCGGCGGCATCCTCGGCGCGCTGCTGACCGGCGTGTTCGCGGCGCCGTCACTGGGCGGAACCGGCATCTACGACTACGTCGCCAACGCGGTGTCGCCTGACTACTCGATCACCGGCCAGGTCTGGATCCAGTTCCAGGCCGTCGTGACCACGCTGATCTGGTCGGGCGTCGTTTCCTTCGTCGCCTACAAGGCCGTCGATGTGCTGATCGGCCTGCGCGTGCCGGAAGAGCAGGAGCGCCAAGGGTTGGACATCAGCAGCCACGGCGAGACCGCCTACCACACCTGAGTCCGGTCCATTCCCGGCGGCATCCGTAGCGCCTCGCGAGAGGCGCTTTTTTTATGTTTTTTTCATCGTGCAGGTCTTTAAAGTCCGACAACCGCCTTGATCTGGTGAAACTTCCCGGAACCCGCCGTTCCTTGCGCCGTTTCCTGGATCCCGCGTCGGCGGGGCGGCCGGATTCCCGCTAGAATCGGCGACACATCGGCCGGCGGCGGCGCCGCACGGCTTCAGACTAAAGGCTTGCTATGGTTCCCCATCTCGTGACGGCCCTGAACGGTCCGCTCCATGATCTCGAAAAGAAAATCCTGAACGCGACGCCCGCGATCGAGCGCTGGTTCCGGCTCGAATGGCAGGAACACACGCCGCCGTTCTATTGCTCGGTGGACCTGCGCAACGCCGGCTTCAAGCTGGCGCCGGTCGACACCAACCTGTTTCCGGGCGGCTTCAACAACCTGTCGCCGGAAATGCTGCCGCTGGCGGTGCAGGCGGCGATGGCCGCGATCGAGAAATACTGTCCGGACGCGAAGAACCTGCTGATGATTCCGGAGCGGCACACCCGCAACACCTTCTACCTGCAGAACGTCGCGCGGCTGATGCAGATCTTCCGCCAGACCGGCCTGAACGTGCGGCTCGGCTCGCTGGCCGAAGACGTGACGGAACCGCGGCCGGTCGAACTGCCGGACGGCACCACCATCGTGCTGGAGCCGCTGGAGCGGCTGAACAACGGCCGCCGGCTCGGCCTGAAGAATTTCGATCCCTGCACCATCCTGCTCAACAACGACCTGTCGGCCGGCATCCCGCCGATCCTGGAAGGCGTGGCCGAGCAGAACCTGCTGCCGCCGCTGCACGCCGGCTGGGCGGTACGCCGCAAGAGCAACCACTTCGCCGCCTACGACGAGGTCGTCAAGAAGTTCGCGAAGATGATCGACGTCGATCCGTGGATGCTCAACCCGTACTTCGCCCGCTGCGGCGGCCTCGATTTCCACGAGCGCACCGGCGAGGACGCGCTGGCGGCTGCGGTCGACGGCGTGCTGGCCAAGATCCGCAAGAAATACCGCGAATACGGCATCAAGGAAACGCCGTTCGTGATCGTCAAGGCCGACGCCGGCACCTACGGCATGGGCATCATGACGGTGCGCGACGCCAGCGAAGTGAAGGACCTGAACCGCAAGCAGCGCAACAAGATGGCGGTGGTCAAGGAAGGCCTGGAAGTGTCCGACGTGATCGTGCAGGAAGGCGTGCACACGTTCGAGCACATCAACGACGCGGTGGCCGAACCGGTGGTCTACATGATCGACCGCTACGTGGTCGGCGGCTTCTACCGGGTGCATGCCGAGCGCGGCATCGACGAGAACCTGAACTCGCCCGGCGCGCACTTCGTGCCGCTGGCGTTCGC
>JBQCGO010000015.1:0-9096 GCA_051955575.1 Burkholderiaceae bacterium | reverse complement strand
GACGACGTTGGGCCCGGGCATGATCTGCGCGACCGCCCATTCCTCGACGAATTCCTCGCGTGTCATCCAGCGCTTGCGCTCGACGAGCTCGTGCTGGACCACGGCGAGCACGCCGCCGAAACCCTGCAGGGCAAGCAGCGTGAACGAAACGAACAGGTCGGTGCGGGATTGCGGACGGGGCAGGTCGGGTACTGCGGAAATGCTGGCGGGAATGCTCATGGAAGCCGCGGAAATGGGCGCGCGCGCTGCGCTGGCGAGCCGCGATTTTACCGGACGAAAGCGCATCCCGCAGGACGGGACGATGCTGAACCGCAAGTCTTTTGCGGAACGCAACGTGCGCCGGAAAGACTGGGCGGTCGCGTCTTTGGCCGGCGTGCCGCGGCCGTCACGCGAGACGTTCGACGTCCCGCATCAGGAAGCGGCTGCGCGGCAGCGTCGGCATCCGCTGCAGGCTGATCGACAGATCCTGCGGCGGCACCGTATAGCGCATCCGCTGCACGAGGCCGCGCACCGCCGCCTGCATCAGGTCGATGGTAAGCCATTCGCCGGCGCAGCGATGGTTGCGGTAATGATCGCCGCCGCCTTGCGCCAGGAGCTCGTAGGCGTCGATGCGCAGACCGCGGAAGCGCTCGGGATCGAAGCGTTCCGGCCGCGGCCACAGCCGCGCGTCGTGGTCGGTGCCGTACAGGTCAAGCAGCACCCGGGTGCCGCGCGGAAAGCGCATGCCGTGCCAGTCGAAGGTCTTGCAGGCGCGCGCCGCGACGGCCGGGAAAAATGGGTAGAAGCGGCGCACTTCCTGCACGAAGCAGTCGATCGTGTCGTCCTCGTACTTGCCCTCTTCCTGCGCGATGCGGGAGCGGTAGTCCGGATTCGCGTGCAGCGCGACGGCGGCGAACACGATGTAGCGTGCGATCGCCACCGTTGGACGCAGCACGTTGATCACCTCGACCGCGGCCACGCGCGGATCGAGCGGCCGGTCGCCGTGGTCGTCTTGGTTACCGTGGTCACCTTGTTCGCGATGAGTCGCGATCGCGTACAGCGCCGCATCGGCGTCGACCCGCAGCGCGCCCGCGCGCACCTGCTCCACGAGTCGCGCCAGCCAGCGCTCCAGGATGACGCGCGCGACCCGGCCGTGCCAGTAGCGCGCGCCGACGCCGCCGGCGCTGTCGATCACTGCGCCGAGCAGCCGCGCGATGCGGGGCGCCTCGCGGTCCGGCAGCGGCACGCCGGCCCACCTGCATACCGCGCGGCACAGCACGAGTTGCGCTTCCTCGAACAGCGCGATCTGCGCGTTCGTCTGCCAGCGCCCGATTGCGTTGTCCCATTCGGCATCGAAGATTCGAACCAGCGTCTGCAGCCGCGCCGGCGTCATCAGCGCAAGGAACATTGCCTTGCGCTGCCGGTGCGCAGCCTGGTCGAGCGACTGCACGCCGCCCACGCCGAACAGGGTCTTCTGTGCGCGCTCCGGCGTCGCGCCGTGCCGGCGGAAGCGCTCGGTGTCGTAGAACAGGCGCGCGGCTTCGGCGCCGCGCATGCAGATCGCCGGCTGCATCAGCAGGCGCGTCCTGAACACATCGGCGCCGAACCGCTCGCAGCGTTTCGAGATGAACAGATAACCGTCGGCAACGAACGCGAGCGTGCTGTCGATGCCGCCGGTGCAAGGCATGTCGGGCATGTCGGGGTGTGGCGCCTGCGGAAACGGAAAACCGGCGCGTTGGCCGCGCCGTCCTATGCAACCGACAACGGACGCCGCCGCGGGTTCACCCATGCCGGGCCGCGCGCTCGCGTCATTTCCGCAACATCGGCGAGCGTCCCTCGGTCCGGTCTGATGCCGATCAAATGTCGCCACGCGCAGCGTGTTCGACTAGGAACTCCTGCCCGGAAAACGCACCCATTCCGGACTCTGCCGCCGCTGCCGCAGCGGCGGCACGCCGGCGCTGCAACGCCTTTCCGGGCACGGTTTCTTTCCTCAACGAGCATTACGGAGATATCCATGCACAAGCAACCTGGAGCACGGCGGGCGACGCGCCGGCTTCCTGCACCGGCAGCGGCAGCCGGCGCAGCGCTTCTGGCCGTGGCATTCCACACCGCGGCATGGGCGCAATCCACGCCCGCGCTGCGCTGGAGCGCCGACACCATCATCAACCAGGCTTGCACGAAGTGCGACAACGACGTCTCGCAACTCGCGGTGGACGGCCGCAGCGGCCGCGCGGTGGCGGTATGGCCGCAACGCGACGCGGTGCCGGACATCGCGGCGGCGCGCTACGATCCCGCCATCGGCACCTGGCGCGGCTTCACGACCATCTACCATGGCGTCTACAAGGATCCGAACAGCGTGATGTCGGCCCAGGTCAAGATGGACGGCGCCGGCAACGCGTTCGCGGTCTGGGCCGAGCCCGGCAGCAACAGCATCTACGCGTCGCACTACGACGGGGCGCGTGCGACATGGGGTGTGCCGTTCGTGCTGCATGCGGGCGGCGACTTCTTCTATCCGGTGGTGAAACTTGCCGTGGATGCGCGCGGCGACGCGGTCGTGGCCTGGAGCGAGCAAGCCGCCGACGCGCCGATCGTGGCCAGGCATTACGACGCGGCGAAGCGCACCTGGAGCGCGACCATGCCGGTCAGCGGCAGCAAGCCGGTGGACCGCTTCAGCAACCTCGGCATCGACGCGGCGGGCAATGCGATGGTGCTTTGGACCTCGTCCGACAACACCGCCAATTATTCGCGCTACGACGCGGCCGCCGGCCACTGGAGCGGACCGGCGCTGGCCGGGAAAGCCAACGCGCAGTACGGTGCGGACTTCGTGCTCGACTCGGCCGGCAACGGCACCGCGCTGTGGTTCACCGGTTCCGACACGCAGGGCCGGGCATTCCTGACCGTGGCGCGCTTCGATGCGCGGACCCGGCGCTGGGGCGCGCCGCAAGTGGTGCAGACGTCGCCGGGCTACGTCTACTATCCGAGCCTGGCGGCCGACCGCTTCGGCAACGCCGTCGTGGTATGGGGACAGACGCCGGACTTCTCGCTCGCGTTCCGCGGCTACGCGGTCCGCTACAACGCCAGCCGCGGCCACTGGAGCACGGCGGTCAAGTTCACCCGCGACGACTCGCATGACGCGCTGTTCTTCAAGGTGGCGACCGACCGCTGCGGCAACGCGGTCGCGGTCTGGTCGCAACGGACCAGTTCGCCGTCGACCGACCCGCGCGTGTTCAGGAAGGCCGCCTCGCGCTACGACATGACGACCGGTTCGTGGGGACCGGTGAGCTTCGGGCCGGCGCAGGCCGTCGAAGGCGCGCCGACCGACATCGGCATCGACGACCAGGGCGTGGCGACGGTGCTGTACCGGCAGGACAGCGGTTATCGCTGGAACGGCTCGATCATCTTCAACACCCGCGCCAGCCGGCTGACGCCGCAATAGGAAGGTCCGGCGAAACCCCGTCCGGCCGCGTTCCTGCGGCCGGACGAAGCGTCACTTCACGGCGGCCGCGTCCGCGCGGCCGGGCAAGGCGTCATTCCACGGCTTCCCAGGCATCGATCCGGCGACGCGCCGACAGCCGCCGGTGTGCCCGCGCGCCGCACCACAACGCCAGCGCAATCAGGCTGAACGCCAGCTGGCCGAGCGCCAGCCACAGCGCCGAGCGCAGCAGGAAAGGCGCGATCGCACCGGCCACCGCCGCGGCCAGGATGGTCTGCGTGAACGACTGGCAGGACGCGACCAGGCCGCGGTTTTCCGGGAACAGGTCGAGAATCAGCAGCGTGACCACCGGCGCCGTCATCGACATGCCGAAGGTGTAGAAGAACAGCGGCATCACCGACCAAGGCACCGCCGGCGGAAAGAATGCGTGATACAGGACGTTCGCTGCCGATGCTCCGACCATCAACACGAAGCCGAGCGCCACCTGGCGCGGAATCGGCAGCCGCCCGGCCAGCCGGTTCGCCGACAGCGCGCCGAGGAAGATGCCCGACACCGCCGGGATGAACTGCCAGCCGAATTGCGACGGCCCGAGGTGCAGGTGCCGCGTGATGAAGGCCGGCGCCGCCGCGATGTAGAGGAACAGGCCGGCGAAGTTGAAGGCCAGCGTGCCGGCCTTCAACTGGAACGGCGGCGACCGGAACACCGCGAGATAGTGGCGCGCCAGCGAACGCACGTGCAGCGGCCGGCGCTTTTCCGGCGGCAGCGTCTCGGGCAGCCGCTGCCAGCACGCCCACAGCAGCAGCACGGTGTAGAAGAACAGGAACAGGAAGATCGCGCGCCAGCCGACCAGCTTGACCACCCAGCCGCCGAGGATCGGCGCGATCGCCGGCGCCAGCGAAAAGATCATCGTCACCGTCGACAGCAGGCGTGTGGCGCGCGCGTCCGCGTACAGGTCGCGGATGATTGCGCGGCCGATCACCACGCCGGCGCCCGCCGACACGCCCTGCAGGACCCGGAACGCCCACAGCCAGCCGACGCTGTGCGAGGCGGCGCAGCCGAGCGAGGCCAACGCGAACACCGCGAGCGCGCCGAGAACGACGTTGCGGCGGCCGAAGGCATCGGACAGCGCGCCGTGCCAGAGGATCATCGCGCCGAACGAAAACATGTAGGCCGTCAGCGTCTGCTGCACCTCCATTTCGGTCGCGCCGAGCGCGGCCTGGATGCTCGGGAACGCCGGCAGGTAGGTGTCGACCGAAAACGGACCGAGCATCGCGAGGCCGGCGAGCAGGGGCGCAAGGAAACGCAAGGCCGCCGCAGTATGCGAATCTGGCGAATCGGACGGGAGGCTGCGGGAGTCGGAAGGCTGAGGCACGGGCAGGCGGGAACGGCGGTCGCGCCGTCCGGAACAAAGGCGGCGAGTCTAGCAGCAAACGCGCCGGCTGATCGGCGGTTCGATCCCCGGCCGGCGCCGCCGTTCAATGTTCCCGTTCAACGCTTCAGCCCGGCGTGCGCCGCACGAAGAACAGCGCCGCGCCGACCGCCATCAGGATGCCGCCGAACACGCGGTTCTGCGCCTTCGCCGCGCGTGCATCGCGCAGCCGGCGCTGCAGCGAGGCGGCTGCGAACGCGTAGCCGTGCATCACCGCCAGGTCGATCCCGCACATCGTTGCGCCGAGGATCGCCAGTTGCGGCGCGACCGCCGCGTCGCGTGCGACGAACTGCGGCAGCACCGCGACCATGAACAGAATGCCCTTCGGATTGGTCGCGTTGGTCAGGAAGCCGAGCAGGAAGCGACGGCGAAACGGCGGCGCCTCGCCTTGCGCAGCGGCCGCATTGGCGCCGACCGCTGCTGTCGACCGCCATTGCGCGAAGCCGAGCCAGATCAGGTAGAGCGCGCCGACGGTCTTGACGACGCGGAACGCCGTCTCGGACGCGACCAGCAGCGCACCGACGCCGGCGCCCGCCACCAGCAGCAGGAGCAGCAGGCCGGCTTGCAGACCGAAGATGGTCGCGCTGGCGCGGCGCAGTCCGAAAGACAGGCCGTGCGACATCGACAGCACCGCACCCGAGCCGGGCGAGATCGCGATCAGGCAGGCGGCGGCAACGAAGGTGATCCAGGTGGCGAAAGGCATGGCGATTCGGGAAGACGGGAAGATGAAGTCAAGGCCGGTCCGGTACCAGCCGCCACAGCGACGTGATTTCGGCGGCGCGCGCTGCGTGCAGCGGGTCGGCGCGGTCGAAAGCTTTCGGATGGGTCGGGCGCGCGTCGAGCCGGCCGGCGACGGCCAGGCCGGCCGCGTCGAACATCGCGGTCAGTTCCGCCCGTGTGCGCAGCCCGAGATGTTCGGCGAAATCGGACAGGATCAGCCAGCCTTCGCCGCCGGGCGCGAGATGCGCTGCCAGGCCGCCGAGGAAGGCGCGCAGCATCCGGCTGTCGGGGTCGTAGATCGCGCGCTCGATCGGCGAGGACGGCCGCACCGGCAGCCAGGGTGGATTGCACACGACCAGCGCCGCACGGCCCGACGGGAACAGGTCGGCCTCGATCACCTCGACCTGCGCGGCGAGGCCCAGCCGCCCGATGTTGTCGCGGGCGCAGGCCAGCGCGCGCGGATCGTTGTCGGTGGCGACCACGCGCGCGACGCCGCGCCGCGCCAGCAGCGCGGCCAGCACACCGGTACCGGTGCCGACGTCGAAGGCAAGCGAGTCCGTTGCCAGCGCGGCCGGCAGCGGCGCCTCGGCCGCCAGCGTCACGTATTCGCCGCGTACCGGCGAGAACACGCCGTAGTGCGGAACGATGGCCGCACCGAGCGCCGGGATCGACACACCCGTCTTGCGCCACTCGTGCGCGCCGATCGCGCCCAGCAGCTCGCGCAGCGACGCGACCGAAGGTTCGTCGGCCGGTCCCCAGGCTTCCTCGCAGGCCTGCGCCGCATCGGGCGCGCGCCGCAGCGGAATCCGGTAGCCGGCCTCGAACGGAATCAGCAGCATGCCGAGCGTGCGCGCCCGCTGCGCCTGCGTCTGGCGATGCTTGTGGAAGGCTTCGGCCGGCGTCGCCGGCGTTGTCGCCGGCTTGCGGCGCTTGCCGGAAGCCGGCGCGGCGCGGCGGTTCATCGCCTGCAGCAGTTGGCGCGCGTTCTGGAAATCGCCGCGCCACAGCAGCGCGGTGCCTTCGCTCGCGAGCCGCCACGCGGCATCGGCCGCCATCCGGTCGTCGGCGATGATGACGCGCGCCGGCGGCGGCACGCCATGCTCCGAGCGCCAGCCCGCGCTGCGCGATTGGCCGGCTTCGGTCCAGTGGATCGACGGATGGGAATCAGGCATGGGAGCGACGCTTCAGCGAGCCTCCATCAGGCGTTTCAGCCGCAGCAGATCACTCTCGACCAGCGCGGCGTCGGCGCGCCAGGCGGCTTCGGTCATGCCGGGCCGGCGGAACACGGTGAACAGGATTTCGCAGCCGTCGCCGTTGGGCACGACGCGCATCGGGCAGTGGACGATCTCGCCCGACGGCAGCGTGACCGTGTGATCGAGAACGCCGAACGGATTGCGCTCGACGAAGCGCAGCGCGACAGTGCCGTCGGCCGTCTCGACCAGGCATTCGCCGCGCTCGATGCGCACCGATTGGGCGAACGCCGCCGCCCAGGCAGGCAGGTTTGCGGGCCGCGCGGCGAAGTCGACCACCTCGGCCGCCGGCGCAGCGATCGGCACGGCGAGCGTGATGGAGGGCATCGGGCCGGTCATCGCTTTCCTTTCCCTTTTTTCCGGCCGTGGTTCACGGCATCGCCGCCATGCCGACCACCGCGGCGAGCATGATCGCCACGCCGATCCAGCCGATCACGTTATGCCGGCGCGACAGCGTGAACGGGCCCATGATCGCCGGATTGCGGGCCAGCAGCATCATCACCGCCATCACCGGCACCGCGATCACGCCGTTGATCAGCGCCGACCAGAACAGCGCCTTGATCGGGTCCACCGGCGCGAAATTGAGCAGCATGCCGCCGACCGTCGCCAGGATGATGATCGCGTAGAACTCGCGCGCCTGCAGGGCCTTCAAGTCAAGTCCGTTGCGCCACTGGAAGCTCTCGGTCACCGCGTAGGCGGCCGAGCCGGCCAGCACCGGCACCGCCAGCAGCCCGGTGCCGACGATGCCCAGCGCGAACAGCGCAAACGCGAAGTCGCCCGCCAGCGGCCGCAACGCCTGTGCGGCTTCGGCCGAGGTCTGGATGTTGTGGATGCCATGCACGCCGAGCGTGGTCGCGGTGGTCAGGATGATGGTGAACGCGACCAGGTTCGAGAACGCCATGCCGACTACGGTGTCGATCTTGATCCGGCGCAGGTTGTCGGGCGCGTCGTGCGGCGCATGCGCGAGCGCCGCGGCGGATTCGTCGGCGCGGATCTCCTCGACTTCCTGCGACGCTTGCCAGAAGAACAGGTAGGGACTGATCGTGGTGCCGAAGATGGCGACGATCATCGTGACCGTATCGTCGTTCCAGGAAATCTGCGGCAGCACGGTGCGCAGCGCCACCTCTTTCCAGGGAATGTGGATCGTCATCACCGTCGCCACGTAGGCGAGCAGGCCGAGCGTCAACCACTTCAGGTATTGCACGTAGCTGCGGTAGGGCAGGAACACTTGCAGCAGCAGGCACAGCGCGCCGAAGCCGAGCGAATAGTAGTGCGCCGAGCCGCCGCCGGCGACCAGGTGCATCGCTTCGCCCATGGCCGCGATGTCGGCCGCGATGTTGATCGTGTTCGTGATCAGCAGCAGCAGCACGATCGCGTACAGCAGCCAGGGCGAGTAGGCGGCGCGGATGTTCGCGGCAAGGCCCTTGCCGGTGACGCGGCCGATGCGCGCGGAGACGAGCTGGATGCCGACCATGAACGGGAAGGTCAGCACGATCGTCCACAGCATGTTGAAGCCGAACTGGGCGCCGGCCTGCGAATAGGTGGCGATGCCGGACGGATCGTCGTCGGCTGCGCCGGTGATCAGGCCGGGACCGAGGGCCTTGACAGTGTCGTGATGCCGGAGACGGCGGAAGGTGGCGGTGAGCGTGGTGAACATACGGGCTCCGGGGCTGCGCACGGGCTGCGCGGCAGCCGGAGGCCGGCCGCCACGGTCAATTCGGATGGGGTCGCAAGGGGATGTCCATTTCGGGCGCAAGTGTAGCATCGAAGGCCGCGCCGCCGCTGACGCGGATACCGCTTGTTACAGCCGGGCCACGCGTTTCGGCGCGCTTCACGGCTCAGCCGCGGGCCAGGGCGGCGAAGGCGCCGCGCGCGGCCTCGAGGGTTACGCTGATCGCCGCGTCGTCGTGCGCGGCCGAGACGAAACCGGCCTCGAACGCGGACGGCGCAAGATAGACGCCGGCATCGAGCATCGCGTGGAAAAACGCGTTGAAGCGCGTCTTGTCGCTCGCCATGACTGCCGCGTAGCTTGCCGGCACCGCGTCGGTGAAGTACAGGCCGAACATGCCGCCGACCGCATCGGCGCAGAACCGGATGCCGGCGGCGCGGGCGGCACCGGCCAGGCCCTGTGCGAGTCTGGTCGTCTGCGCGGCGAGCCGCTCGTAGAAGCCGGGCGTCTGCACCAGCGCCAGCGTCGCCATGCCGGCCGCGACCGCGACCGGGTTGCCCGACAGTGTGCCGGCCTGGTAGACCGGGCCGAGCGGCGCGAGATGCTTCATCAGGTC
>JBQCGO010000014.1:0-7204 GCA_051955575.1 Burkholderiaceae bacterium | reverse complement strand
GTCGAAGTGGGTGATCTTTTCGATGAACTGGTAATTCTCGAGCGTGGCCGGGCCGCGCTCGCCGACGGTGCGCATCGCCTGGTTCTCGCTGACCGGATGTCCCTGCCGGGTGGTCAATGTCGGACGCTGGTCGTTCTGCATGGCAATTCCTCTGCTGGTCGCGTGAAGTCTCATTGACAAGGGAACGCGCGTTTCGATCCATGTCCGAACCGGCCGGCCGCATCGAAGACCCGGAGCCGCCATGTAGAATGGCGGTTTTCGCACGCGCTCCCATCATGTCCGGCAATACCTTCGGCACGCTGTTTACCGTCACCACCTTCGGCGAATCGCACGGCCCGGCGATCGGTTGCATCGTCGACGGCTGCCCGCCCGGGATGGCGCTGTCGGAAGCCGACATCCAAATCGATCTTGACCGCCGCAAGCCCGGCACCTCGCGTCACGTGACCCAGCGCCAGGAGCCGGACGCGGTGCAGATCCTGTCCGGCGTCTACGAAGGCAAGACCACCGGCACGCCGATTGCGCTCTTGATCGCGAACCAGGACCAGCGCAGCAAGGACTACGGCAACATCGTCGACACCTTCCGTCCCGGCCACGCCGACTACACCTACTGGAAGAAGTACGGCATCCGCGATCCGCGCGGCGGCGGACGCTCGTCGGCCCGGCTGACGGCGCCGGCAGTCGGCGCGGCGGCGATCGCCAAGAAGTGGCTGCGCGAGCAGTACGGCACCGCCTTCGCCGGCTGCATGAGCCAGCTCGGCGGGATCGCGATCCCGTTCGTCTCGTGGGAGCACGTGCCGAACAACCCGTTCTTCGCCGCCAACGACGCGATCGTGCCCGAACTGGAGGCCTACATGGACGCGCTGCGCAAGTCGGGCGACTCTTGCGGCGCGCGCATCGACGTCGTCGCGCGCAACGTCCCGGCCGGCCTGGGCGAGCCGATCTACGACAAGCTCGACGCCGACATTGCCTACGCGATGATGGGCATCAACGCAGTCAAGGGCGTCGAGATCGGCGCCGGCTTCGGTTCGGTCGCGCAGAAGGGCAGCGAGCATGGCGACGAGCTGACGCCGCAAGGCTTTCTTTCGAACAATGCCGGCGGCGTGCTCGGCGGCATCTCGACCGGGCAGGACGTCACGGTGTCGATCGCGATCAAACCGACCTCGTCGATCCGCGTGCCGCGCCGCTCGCTCGACCGCGCCGGCAATCCGGTGACGGTGGAAACCTTCGGCCGTCACGATCCGTGCGTCGGCATTCGCGCCACGCCGATCGCCGAGGCGATGCTGGCGCTGGTGCTGATGGATCATGCTCTCCGGCATCGCGCGCAGTGCGGCGACGTCGCCAGGACCGTGGCGCCCGGCGCAGCGGCCTGATACGCCGCCCGCTTCTACCGGCACATTCCCGACCGCTCCACCATCCGTGCAGCAAGCATCCTGGCGCCGCCAATCGTTCGGCTTCGCCTTCTTCTTCTTCGCCTACTACGGCTACATCGGCGTCTTTTCCCCGTACGCCAGCCTGTACTTCGCCGACCGCGGCATCGCGCCGGCCGAAATCGGCGTGCTGATGTCGATGATGCAGGTGATGCGCATATTTGGCCCCAACATGTGGGGCTGGGTCGCCGACCGCAGCCGCGACCGCGTCGCCGTGCTGCGCCTGACTGCCTTGCTCGCGCTGACGATGTTCTCGGGCATGTTCTTCAGCCGCACCTTCGGCGAATTCCTCGCGGTGATGGTGCTGCTGAACCTGTTCACCAGCGCGCAGGGGCCGCTGTCGGAAGCGCTGATGCTGTCGGCGATGCGCGGCGACCTGACGCATTACGGCCGCATCCGGCTGTGGGGCTCGGTCGGCTTCATCGCCGCGACCACGGTCGCCGGCGAACTGCTCGACCGGCGCGGCATCGGCTGGATGCCGTGGAGCGCCGCCTTCATGCTGGCGCTGGTGCTGGCGGCCAGCTTGCCGATGCGCGACGCGCCGCCTGCCGGGCCGGCGCGCCCGCTGCCGTCCACCGCGTCACTGCTGAAGGACCGGGCGGTAGTGGCGTTCTTCGCGTCGGCGTTCCTGATGATCGCCGCTCACGCGGCGCTCTACGCGTTCTATTCGCTGCACCTGGCGCGGCTCGGCTACAGCAAGTCGGTGATCGGCGCGATGTGGTCGCTCGGCGTGGTCGCCGAGCTCGTGTTCTTCTAAGTGCAGGCGCCGGTCATACGCCGCGTCGGCGTGCCGCGCCTGTTGATCGGCAGCTTTCTGCTGGCGGCCGGCCGTTTCCTGCTGATCGGCTACGGCGCCGCGTCGCTGGTCCTGCTGCTGGTCGCACAGGTGCTGCACGCCGCGAGCTTCGGCGTGCACCATTCCTGCTCGGTGGCCGCGATGCAGCGCTGGTTCGGCGGTCCGCTGCAGGCGCGCGGGCAGGCGCTCTACATCAGCATCGCCTACGGCATCGGCGGCACGCTCGGCGGACTGGCGATGAGTGTGTTGTGGGAAACTTCCGGCGCGGCCGTGGTCTACGCGATGGCGGCCTCGCTTTCGCTGGCCGGCGCCGTTGCCGCCGCCTTGTCCTTTCGCTGGCAAACCCGGGAGAACGCCCCATGACGCGCATACGCTTTTTGCTCTGCAACCTGACGATCGCCGCCTCGGCGCTGGCCGTTACCGGTTGCCAAACCGTGCAAACCACCCAAGCCGGCGTGGTGGGAGTGGACCGGACGCAGCGGTTCGCGGTGTCGTCGCAGGAAATCACCCAGCAGGCCAGCCAGGAATACGCGCAACTGATCGCGCAGGCCCGGCAGAAGGGCCTGGTCGACCAGAATCCGGCGCAGGTCGCGCGCGTGCGCAACATCGCGGCCCGGCTGATCAAGCAGACGCCGGTGTTCCGTCCCGATGCGCTGCAGTGGGACTGGGAAGAGCACGTGCTGACCTCGCCCGAGGTGAACGCCTGGTGCATGCCGGGCGGCAAGATCGCGGTCTACACCGGGCTGCTGGACAAGTTGCACCCGACCGACGACGAACTGGCGGCGGTGCTGGGCCACGAGATCGCCCACGCGCTGCGCGAGCACTCCCGGGAGCGGGCGTCCGAGCAACTGGTCGCCGGCAGCGTGATCAACATCGGCTCGGCGCTGCTCGGCCTGGGCGAACTCGGTCAGCAGGGCGCCGAGTACGCTTACATGGGCCTGGTTGGCCTGCCGCATTCGCGCGGCCAGGAAACCGAGGCAGACCGGATCGGCGTTGAGCTCGCCGCGCGGGCCGGCTACGACCCGCATGCGGCCGTCACGTTGTGGGAAAAAATGAGCCGCCTGGGCGGCGATCAGCCGCCGCAGTTCCTGTCCACCCACCCGGCGCCCGCCGAACGGCTGCGCGACCTGGCGAACTACTCGCAAAAGGTGGAGCCGCTCTACCAGCAGGCGCGCAAGCGCTGACGGTCGGCCACGCGGCCGATCCGCGCTGTCAGTTCCTTCTTCGGGATGCCTTGAGTTCCGGGACGCCGGCAATGCGCCGCGCCTCGGCCGCTGGTGTCGCCGGTACGGTCGCGGAGACGGTTTTTTTCACCGTTTCCGTCCGTTTCCTCCCGGCTTTGACGCAGCGCAGCTATGGCATAATCTTCGTTTGACCGCGCGCAGCACAATGCTGCCTCGCATCGCCTTTCCCGAGAACACATCATGGCCAGAACGCTTTACGACAAGCTTTGGGACGCTCACGTCGTCCATACCGAAGACGACGGCACCAGCATCCTGTACATCGATCGGCATCTCGTTCACGAAGTCACCAGCCCGCAGGCGTTCGAAGGCCTGCGTCTGGCGAATCGGAAGCCGTGGCGCGTCTCGGCCAATCTGGCCGTGGCCGATCACAACGTGCCGACCACCAACCGCGCCGGCGGCATCGCCGACCCGATCTCCCGGCTGCAGGTCGAGACGCTCGACAGCAATGCCAAGACCTACGGCCTGACGTACTTCGACATGCGCGACCGCCGCCAGGGCATCGTGCACGTGATCGGCCCGGAGCAGGGCGCGACGTTGCCCGGCATGACGGTGGTCTGCGGCGACTCGCACACCTCGACCCACGGCGCGTTCGGCTGCCTCGCGCACGGCATCGGCACCTCCGAGGTCGAGCACGTGCTGGCGACGCAGACGCTGCTGACCAAGAAATCCAAGGCTATGCTGGTCGAAGTCAACGGCGCGCTGCCGTTCGGCGTCACCGCGAAGGACTTGGTGCTGGCGATCATCGGCAAGATCGGCACCGCCGGCGGCACCGGCTACGCGATCGAGTTCGCCGGCTCGGCGATCCGCTCGCTGTCGATGGAGGGCCGGATGACGGTCTGCAACATGGCGATCGAGGCCGGCGCGCGCGCGGGCATGGTCGCGGTCGACGACACCACGATCAACTACCTGAAGGGCCGCCCGTTCTCGCCGGTCGGCCCGCACTGGGATCGCGCGGTCGAATACTGGCGCACGCTGCATTCCGACCCCGGCGCCCGCTTCGATCTGGTGGTCACGCTGAATGCCGCCGAAGTCAGGCCGCAGGTCACCTGGGGCACCTCGCCCGAGATGGTGGTGCCGGTCGACGGCCGCGTACCCGACCCGGACCAGGAAAAGGATGGCGTCAAGCGCGACGCGATGGAAAAGGCGCTGGCCTACATGGCGCTGAAACCGAATACCGCGATGTCGGACATTCGCATCGACAAGGTGTTCATCGGTTCCTGCACCAACTCGCGCATCGAGGACCTGCGCGCGGCCGCGGCCGTGGTGCGCGGCCGGCATCGCGCGTCGAACGTGCGGTTGGCGATGGTGGTGCCGGGTTCGGGCCTGGTCAAGGAGCAGGCCGAGCGCGAAGGGCTGGACCGCATCTTCAAGGAAGCCGGCTTCGAATGGCGCGAGCCGGGCTGCTCGATGTGCCTGGCGATGAACGCCGACCGGCTCGAGCCGGGTGAGCGCTGCGCCTCGACCTCGAACCGGAATTTCGAAGGACGCCAGGGTGCCGGCGGACGCACCCATCTGGTGAGTCCGGCAATGGCCGCAGCGGCCGGTATCGCCGGACATTTCGTCGACGTACGCGCGCTGTAGCCGCCGCAGCGCCTGATTGGGGAGAAGAAAAAATGAAAAACGTACTGGCTTCGATCCTGTTGCTGGGTGCGGCGATCTTCGTCGTCGGCTGCAATACGATCCATGGTATCGGCAAGGACGTCGAACGCGCCGGCGAGAAGGTGCAGGATCTCAGCAAGCGGTAATGCGAAGTACCCGGCGCGCAGGCGCCGGACCAAGGGTTTCACGAGACTGGACATCATGAACAAATTCACGATTCTCGACGGCGTCGTCGCCCCGCTCGACCGCGCGAACGTCGATACCGACGCGATCATTCCCAAGCAGTTCCTGAAGTCGATCCGGCGCTCGGGCTTCGGCCCGAACCTGTTCGACGAGTGGCGCTACCTCGACCACGGCGAACCCGGGATGGACAACGCCAAGCGCCCGCTGAACCCGGACTTCGTGCTGAACCAGCCGCGCTACCAGGGCGCGTCGATCCTGCTGGCGCGCAAGAATTTCGGCTGCGGCTCGTCGCGCGAGCATGCGCCGTGGGCGCTGGAACAGTACGGCTTCCGCGCGGTCATCGCGCCGAGCTTCGCCGACATCTTCTACAACAACTGCTTCAAGAACGGTCTGCTGCCGATCGTGCTGTCCGAGTCGCAGGTCGACCACCTGTTCGACGAAGTGCGCGCGTTCCCGAGTTACCGCCTCGTGATCGATCTCGAACAGCAGACGGTGCGCAACGCCAGCGGCAGCGAGGTCTACCGCTTCGACGTCAGCGAGTTCCGCAAGTACTGCCTGCTGAACGGCTTCGACGACATCGGCCTGACGCTGCGGCACGCCGACAAGATCAAGGCGTTCGAGGAGCGTTATCTGCACGGCCAGCCCTGGCTCGCCAACACCATCTGACGAGAAGCGAAGGAAACGCATGAAGATCGCCATCCTGCCGGGCGACGGCATCGGCCCAGAGATCGTCGAGCAGGCGGTCCGGGTCTTGAACGCGCTCGACGAACGCTTCGAGATGGAAACCGCCGAGGTCGGCGGCGCCGGCTACGCCGCGCACGGCCACCCGCTGCCCGAGAAGACGCTGAAGCTGGCGAAGGACGCCGACGCGGTGCTGTTCGGTGCGGTCGGCGACTGGAAGTACGACACGCTCGAACGATCGCTGCGTCCGGAGCAGGCGATTCTCGGCCTGCGCAAGAACCTCGGCCTGTTCGCCAACCTGCGCCCGGCGATCCTGTACCCGGAACTGGCCGGCGCCTCGACGCTGAAGCCGGAAGTGGTGTCCGGCCTCGACATCCTGATCGTGCGCGAACTGACCGGCGACATCTACTTCGGCCAGCCGCGCGGCGTGCGCGAGTGCCCGGACGGCCCGTTCAAGGGACAGCGCGAAGGCTTCGACACGATGCGCTACGCCGAAGGCGAGATCCGCCGCATCGCCCACGTCGCGTTCCAGGCCGCGAGGAAGCGCGGCAAGCGCCTGACCAGCGTCGACAAGGCCAACGTGCTCGAAACCTTCCAGTTCTGGAAGGACATCGTCACCGACGTGCACAAGGAGTATCCGGACGTCGCGCTCGACCACATGTACGTCGACAACGCGGCGATGCAGCTGGTGCGCGCGCCGAAGAAATTCGACGTGGTCGTCACCGGCAACATGTTCGGCGACATCTTGTCGGACGCCGCCGCGATGCTGACCGGCTCGATCGGCATGCTGCCGTCGGCCTCGCTGGATGCGAACAACAAGGGTCTGTACGAACCGTCGCACGGCTCGGCGCCCGACATCGCCGGCAAGGGCGTGGCCAATCCGCTGGCGACCATCCTGTCGGCCGCGATGATGCTGCGCTACTCGCTGGACCGCGTCGAGCAGGCCGACCGCATCGAGAACGCGGTCAAGGCGGTGCTGCGGCAAGGTCTGCGCACCGCGGACATCTTCGAGCCGGGCACCACGCGCGTCGGCACGCGCGAAATGGGCGACGCGGTCGTCGCGGCACTGTAGGACGAACCGTCTTGCCCGGAACCGGGCGGCGGATGGAATTTCTGAAATCAAGCAAGCGAGTGATGCGATGAAACTGGTTGGTCTGGTCGGATGGCGCGGGATGGTGGGTTCGGTCCTGATGCAACGGATGCGGGAAGAGGGCGATTTCGCCGACATCGAGCCGCTGTTCTTTTCCACGTCCAACGCCGGCGGCAAGGCGCCG
>JBQCGO010000013.1:0-7615 GCA_051955575.1 Burkholderiaceae bacterium | reverse complement strand
CCCGGCGCCCTGCTCGACCGCGACACCCTCGGCATGCTGGAACGCGGCAACGTCGCCGACGCCGCTCCGATCACCGCCGTGCTCGGCCGCACGCCGCGCCCGGTCGAGGAATTCGTGCCGCGCGCCGACGCCGCGGCCACGCGCCTGCACGCCCGGCTGCGCTGGCTGCTGGCACTGCTGCGCATTTGCATCGCGGCGGTCTGGATCGTCACCGGCATCGTCGCGCTCGGCCTCTACCCGCTCGCCGACAGCTACGCGCTGCTGGCGCGCGCCGGCGTCACCGGAGCGCTCGCGCCGGTCATGCTGTTCGGCGCCGCCCTGCTCGACCTCGCGCTCGGCGCCGCCACGCTCGCGCTGCCCGCGCCGCGGCGCCGCTGGCTATGGATCGGTCAACTGATCCTGATGGGGGTCTACACCGTGATCATCACGCTGCGCCTGCCGGAGTTCTGGCTGCACCCCTACGGCCCGCTGGTGAAGAATCTGCCGATGGCCGCCGCGATCGCGGCGCTGCTGGTGCTGGAGCCGGAGCAGGAAGACCGCGAGCGCGCGAAAGAAACAGCCGTATGGACTACCTGATCGTCAAGTGGGTGCACATCGTCTCGTCGACGCTGCTGTTCGGCACCGGCATCGGCACCGCGTTCTACATGCTGGTCACGACGCTGCACCGCGACGTGCGCGCCACCGCCGTCGTCACCCGCTTCGTCGTGCTCGCCGACTGGCTGTTCACCACGCCGACCGCGATCATCCAGCCCGTCACCGGCGCCTGGCTGGTGCACCGCGCCGGCTATCCGTGGCACAGCCGCTGGCTGATGTGGACCATCGCGCTCTACATCCTCGCCGGCGCCTGCTGGCTGCCGGTGGTCCGGCTGCAGATCCGCATGCAGCAGCTTGCCGCCGAAGCCGACGCCGCCGGACAGCCGCTGCCGCGGCTGTACTGGCGGTATTTCTGGACGTGGTTCACGCTGGGGTTTCCGGCGTTCGCGGCGTTTCTGGTGATCTTTTGGTTGATGACGGCGAAGCCGGGGTGATCAGCTATGCCCGCTGATCGCAGGCAGGATGGTGCGAACCACCTGCACCACGGCCGGGCCGAGCACGACCATGATGATCGACGGGAAAATGCACAGCACCAGCGGGAACAGCAGCTTGGTCGGAATTTTCGCCGCCGCCTCTTCCGCCCGCACCTGCCGTTTATGGCGCAGATCGTCGGAGAAAACGCGCAGCGAGTCGCCGACGCTGGTGCCGAAGCGGTCCGCCTGCGCAAGCATGACCGCGAAGGTCCGGATCTCCTCCAGCCCGGTTCGCAAGGCAAGGCTCTGGAGAGACGCTTCCCGCGTGGCACCGGCGCGCATCTCGAGATTGGTCAGGTGGAGCTCCTCGGCAAGGGCGAGGCTCTTCATCCGGATTTCCTCGGCGACCTTGGTGAGCGCGCCGTCCAAACTCAGGCCGGCCTCGACGCAGACCAGCATCAAATCGGTCGCATCCGGGAAGCTTTCGAAGATTTCGCGGGTGCGACGACGCGCCATCCACGCCAGCACCAGGTTCGGCAGGTAGCAGCCGACGGTTGCGGCCACGCCGACGTACAACGCGAGGTTGATGCCGCTCGCGGCCCCGGTCGTGACCAGCGGGAAGAACGCAGCGACCGCGAACAGCAGCGGCAGCAGCGTCTTCGCGCCGAAGTAGACCAGATGTGCATCCGCATACCGGATACCGGCATTCAGGAATCGGATTCGCAACGGCGAGCCGTCCCACTCGCCCGACGGTATCGACAGTCGTGCGAACGGTCCGACCACGGCGACCACAGTCTCCTGCCATGGCGACTTGTCCGTCGGTTCGGTGAGGGTCGCCCGCAGCCGCTCCTCGGCCTTGGTCGGCAGGAGCCAGAGGAAGATGCCGCCGAGACCGCAGGCGACCGACAGGAAGATCAGCGAAGGCAGCAGGAACATGAGGATCTCCTATACGCGAATCCGGACGATGCGCCGGATCAGGACCACGCCGACCACCATGACTCCGAGCATGGTCTTGGTGATCGCCACGCCTAGCGGATCGGTCCACAGCAGCGACATGAACACGGGATTGAAAAAATGGATGACGGCGGCCAGACCGAACGGCATGATGCCCAGGATCCATGCCGACAGTCTGCCTTCGGACGACAGGATGCGGATCCGCGCGAACAGCTTGAGGCGCTCCCGGATCAGCTTGCTCAGCTTGTCGAGCACCTCGGTGAGGTTGCCACCGGACTCGCGCTGGATCAGTACCGACACGATGAAGTAGCGCATGTCGGTGAGCGGCACCCGCTCGCCGAGATTGATCAGGGCCTGCTGGAGCGACACGCCGAACGTGACCTCGTCATGCACGATGCGCAGTTCGCCCGCAATCGGCTCGGCCATTTGGTCGCCGGCCATCTGCAGACCCGATGAAAAGGCATGGCCGGCGCGCAGCGCGCGCACGATCATGTCCACCGCGTCCGGCAGCTGGCGGCCGAGTTTCCACATGCGCCGGGCGCGCTTCCACTGCACGAACAGCAGCGGCAGGCAGGCAGCCGCCGCGGCCAGGCCAAGCCCCACCGTCATTGACTGACGCGCCGGAACCATTGCGAGATAGAACCCGATCGCGGTCGCCGCGCCCGACAGGAGCAGCAGCCGCGAGACGGTCCAGTCAAGCCCCGCCTGCCGCAGGAAATCGTGCATCCGGCGCGCGCGCTGCGACTGGATCAGCGTCCGCTGCAGCAGCGGCAGTTCGCTCAGCAGGCTGCGTTTGAGGATGTTGCGTGCCTTGACCGCAGTCGCCAGATCGTTCAGTTCCTGCAGACGTCGCTCGATCTTCCTCGCCCTCGCACTGCCATAGCCGCGCCACACCAGGTACAGACCTTCGGCGAGCAGCAGCACCGCGACGAACACCAGCACTGCGATGACCAGGAACGTGTTGCTGTACAGGTAGTCTCCCATCGCTGCCTCCTATTGGTACCGACGGCCGGGATCGAACATCGCGTCGGGCACCGCCACCCCGAACGCACGCAGGCGCTCGACAAACCGCGGCCGGATGCCGCTCGCCTGGAAATGGCCGAGCACCTCGCCGTTCTCCCCTATGCCCGTCTGCCGGAAGGTGAAGATTTCCTGCATCGTGACTACGTCGCCTTCCATCCCGGTGATTTCCTGGATGCTGGTCACCTTGCGCTTGCCGTCGATCATCCGAAGGCTCTGGATCACCACCGTGATCGCCGACGCGATCTGCTGGCGCGCCGCCCGGTGCGGCAGGTTCAGATTCGCCATGCCGATCATGTTTTCCAGCCGCGACAGCGCATCGCGCGGCGTGTTCGCGTGGATGGTGGTCAGCGATCCCTCGTGGCCAGTGTTCATCGCCTGCAGCATATCCACCGCCTCGGCGCCGCGCACCTCGCCGATGATGATCCGGTCCGGCCGCATCCGCAGCGCGTTGCGCACCAGCGCACGCTGGGTCACCTCCCCCTTGCCTTCGATGTTCGGCGGACGCGTCTCCATCCGCACCACGTGCGGCTGTTGCAGCTGCAGTTCGGCGGCGTCCTCGATCGTGACGATCCGTTCGGTCGCCGGAATGTAGCCCGACAGGATGTTGAGCAGCGTGGTCTTGCCGGCGCCGGTGCCGCCCGAGATCAGCATGTTGATTTTCGACCGGCTCAGGCCTTCGAGCAGTTGTGCCATCTCCGGGGTCAGCGTCTTCAGGTCGTCGACCAGGTTCGCCATCTTCAGCGGAATGTGAGCGAAGCGGCGGATCGACATCATCGGCCCGTCCAGCGCGACCGGCGGAATCACCGCATTCACCCGGGAGCCGTCGGGAAGCCGCGCGTCGACCATCGGACTGGATTCGTCAATGCGCCGGCCGACCAGCGAGACGATCTTGTCGATGATCCGCATCAGGTGTTTCTCGTCGCTGAACGCGACGCTGGTCAGTTCCAGCCTGCCGCGGCGCTCGACGTAGATCTGCCGGTACGAGTTGACCAGGATGTCGGAGACCGCCGGATCGGCCATCAGCAGCTCCAGCGGTCCGAAGCCGAGCATCTCGTGCTGGATGTCACGAATCAGTGCGCGGCGCTCCAGGTCGTTGACCGCTACCTGCTCTTCCTCCAGCAGCCGCTCGACCATGGTCGCTATCTCGCGGCGCAGCGGTTCCTGGTCCAGCGTTTCCAGGACCGCGAGGTCGAGCTTGTCGAGCAGCTTCAGATGCATCCGGCTCTTCAGCAGCCGGTAGCCTTCCCCGCTCTCCTGCATGGCGGCGGGCACCGGCTGGTCGGTGGAAACGGCCTGCAATTTTTCGCGAAACGACATGGCGTTCTCCGCTGTTCAGGGATGGGCTACGAAATGCGGCTTTCCGGGTTAAGCGCGCCGGAACATCCGGCCAAGCAGCCCGCGCCGTTCTTCCGACTTCGGATCGAGGGCGAGCGCGAACTCGGCCAGGTTTCGGGTCACGGCGTTCGAGCGAGCCAGCGTCACCAGCGGCCCGCCCTGGTTGATCGACGCGCTCACTTCCTTGTACGAATTCGGAACCGTGTGCAACCGGGATGTCGCCAGCGTGCGGCGGATGCTGTCCAGTCCGATGTCGGCAGCCTTCTCGTAGCGGTTCACGATCAGCTCGATCTTGTCGTCCGCGTAGCCGAGGGAGCGGAACACCTTCAGCAGCTTGGCCGCGTTGCGGATATAGGGCAATCCGGTCTGAAGGACAGGGAAGATCCGGCTTGCACGGTCGAGCGCCTTGATCGACAGGGTGTCGAGGTTGCGCGGCATGTCGAGCAGGATGAAGTCGTACTGCGGCAAGGCGGCCTCGAGAATCGCATCGACATGCTCGGGCTTGATCTCGATGGCCTGCGCCGGGTCCTCGGGCGCTGCCAGCACCGCGAAGCCGCGTCCGACCTTCATCGCGCTCGCCGCGAGGAACGACGCGTCGAGGCGGCCGATGTCGTGCGCGACAGTCGCCAGCGTCGCGACCGGCCGCTCCTCGTGCACGAACGACAGCGCGTCGCCGAACTGCAGGTTGAGGTCGATCAGCAGGACGGACTTCGACTCTCCCAGCTGATAACCCAGATTGGCAGCGAGGAAGGTCGCGCCGCTGCCGCCCTTACAGGACATGAAGGCCAGGACTTTCGCCGCCCTGCCGTGCGCCGTGCCAGCGAGCTTCGCCCCCACGCGATTGACCGCGGCGACCAGCGCTTCCGGAGAAGCCGGCGACGGTAGCACTTCGCGCACGCCCGCCCGCATCGAATTGATCAGAAATTCCGGCGTGTGCGTCGAGCACAGCAGGACGACGGCGATCGACGGGAATCGCGTGGTCACCTCCTCCACGTGGCCGAGTTCGGCCGGATCGCAGCACATGCCGTCAGTCAGCATCAGGTCCGGGCGTTCGGACTCGGCGACGCTCAGCATGCGGCTCTTGCCGCCTTCGACGGCGACGGCGGTGTGCCCGAGGCCGCGCAGCACGCCGCTCATTTCCTCCAGGTGCGCGCAATTGGGAGAGATCAGTGCAACTTTCATGGCAGCCTTCCGTGGTCGGTTCAGCAAATCGTTCCGCTGTTGGGATCCTGGCGCATCACTTCGCGCGTCAGGTAGGTCGAGAACGTGGGCATCGGGATCGCGTCGAGCGTTCCACTGCCGACGATCGGCGATATCCACTGGTACTTAAGACCGGTAACCGTCACGGTGACGCCCTCACACGTGCCGGCGTTGCAGCCGGACGGATTCCACGCAAGTGCGATATCGGTGATCTGCGGGAGCAGCGCCTGCATCTTGGTCAGCACCTGATCCTTGTTCGCCGTGCTGTCGCATACCACGGCATAGCGTGCGCCGAGCGCGACCGCTTCATTCGCGGCGTTCCAGGTGAACAGCATCCGGCTGAAATCTACAACGCCGAGCAGGAACATCAGGAACACGAGCAGTGCGAGCGCGAACTCGACGGCGGTGGAACCACCTTGGCGCTTCCATTCGGCCGGGCGTGTCATGTCGGACTCCGCATCGTGGCGCTGATATCGTTGAACGGAATCGTGTCGAGGGCGAGTCCGAACACGCTGGACGCGATCGGTCTGAAGACGTAGTTGCTGATCTTCACGGTGACGGTGTTCATCAGTGGGTCCGAACCGGCAAGCTGCCAGGTCAGCGACACGTTGTCGGTGGTCAGTCCCGGCAACAGCGGCGTGGCGCCTGTCGCCGGCGCCGGGTTACCGTAGACCACCAGATTCTTCGCCTCGGCGACGTGAGTGGACGGCGTCTGGATCGACAGGTAGCGCACGCCGTCGCGCGCCGCCTTGACCAGCGTGTTGTACTGGTAGAGCGCCCGCCCGAATTCCGTCGTGAGGAACGTCAGCATCACGAGCAGGGGAAGGATCAGTGCGAGTTCGATCAGCGCGACGCCCTGCTGTCTGGATTTCATCATCGCCTCCTATCGCACGAGGACCGGCACGAGTGGGCCTGCCGAGCCGCCGGGAAGTCCGTTGGTGGTACACGGTGAACTCAAGCTGCCCGCATTGCCGAGGAATTCCATGTGGGCATCACCCTGCGGGCCGCTCAGCGGATCAAGCATGAACATGCAGGCGAACGACATGACCTTGCTGCTGCCATCGAGGACAGGGATGGTCACCACACGCCGGTTGTAGCCGTACTGCTGGTGCTGGCCGCCGGTTCCGGGCGTCGCAACGCTCTTGAAACTGTTCAACTGATTCTTGCTGCCGAAGACGATGCGGCTGCCATCCTGGATGTCCGAGCCGGTGTCGTCGTATGACGCAAAAGCGACGCGCTTAGTCTGGAAATTCGCCGCGGTCGGGTCGGATCCGGCCGCTGGCGTGCCAGAGAACGCGTTCTGTGGCACCGCGTTCTTCCAGTTGGTGGATGTATAGGCGTAGCCAGAGAAATCTGGATGGTGTTGACTCGGATCGTCGTTGTTCTTGTAGATGCCGAATCGCCGGTTCCACTCGATGTCGACTGTGGTCTGTACGCCAGGTGTGGTTAGAGTGTCGCCAATCCGGGTACCGCATGAGCCTCCTTCAGCAAGTTCGTCCCTAGTCGAACTTGCCCGCGTAGTTCCGTCCAAGTTGTACCAGCCGAGTTCGCCCGATTTTGGAAGTCGAGTACCGAACACCGTCACCCATTCCCCGACTTGAAAACCAAAGTTCGGTGCGGTGCCGCCCGCCTTCGGGATAAGCGCAACCGGAATCGGGCACGCAGTCTGCGCATTGACGCGTGTCGCCGACGCGGTCGCGGAGAGGTCCTGCGTGCTGGAATACGTGGCGCCGGCGTTGGCCGCGAAGCTCATCAGATGCAGCAGCCACATCTGCACGCCGGACTGGGTATGCGCGCACTGCGCATACTTCGCCGCAGCAGGATCGGTGGTGACGTTGAAGTTGGCATCGCGGAACGTGATGTCGGCCGCAGTCACGGTGCCCTTGCCGCTCCAGTCGGCCGACTGGAAATTTACACGGTTCAGGTTGCCCGCGGTTGTGCCGGCGTTGCGCGCCCGCGTGAGCGCGGTGCTGGCGACGTCCAGCTCCTGGGCTGCTGCCAGCGCGCAGCTGTCCATCGCCGTCTGCAGCTCGGTCTTGACGACGAACAGATGTCCCAGGTCCAGCGCGATGCCCATGAATCCCAGCAGCAGGAAC
>JBQCGO010000012.1:0-7120 GCA_051955575.1 Burkholderiaceae bacterium | reverse complement strand
TTCCTGGTGGAAAAGCGGCGGCGGGAACAAGGAGGCGTCCGCAGCGCGGGCGCGGCGCCGGCCGCTAACGCTTGCCGCGGAACAGTTGCGGCAGCAGGGCGGCCAGACGCAGCCGCTCATCGCCTTGCGCGAGGTGCAGCGCCTGCTGCGGCCCGTGCACCAACTTCGCGGTCAGGCCGCGCGACAGCGCGTCGAGCACCGCGTCGGGATCGGCGCCGCGCGCCAGCATTCGCCGCGCGCGGTCGAGTTCGGACATCCGCAGCGGCTCGCTGTTGTCGTGCATCTGCCGGATCACCGGCACCAGCGCCCGGCTGTCGATCCAGTGCATGAACGACTGCACCCGGGTCTCGATGATCGCCTCGGCCTGCGCGACCGCGGCCTGCCGGTTCTCGACGCCGGAGCGCACCACCGACGCGAGATCGTCGACGGTATAGAGGAAGACGTCGTTCAGCCGCGCCACCTCGGCCTCGATGTCGCGCGGCACCGCGAGGTCGACCATGAACACCGGCTCGTGGCGGCGCGCCTTGATCGCGCGCTCGACCATGCCCAGGCCGATGATCGGCAAGGTCGACGCGGTGGACGAGACCACGATGTCGAAATCGGCCAGCCGTTCGGGCAGGTCCGACAGGAACACCGCGCTGCCGTTGAATCGGCGCGCCAGCGTCTCACCGCGCTCGAGCGTGCGGTTGGCGATGACCAGCGACTTCGGGCGCTGCGCGGCGAAGTGCGCGGCGCACAGTTCGATCATTTCGCCGGCGCCGATGAACAGCACGTGCCGCTCGGTCAGGTCGTCGAAGATGCGCTGCGCGAGCCGCACCGCGGCGGCTGCCATCGACACGCTCTGCGCGCCGATCTCGGTGGTGGTGCGCACTTCCTTGGCGACCGCGAAGGTGCGCTGGAACAGTTGGTGCAGGTAGGTGCCGAGGCCACCGGCGGCTTCGGCCTGGCGCACCGCGTCCTTCATCTGACCGAGGATCTGCGGTTCGCCGAGCACCATCGAATCGAGGCCCGACGCGACGCGGAATGCGTGCCGCACTGCGCTGTCCTGCGGCAGCGTGTAGAGGTAGGGCCGCAGGTCGGCGTAACGCATGCCGTGGTAGTCGGCAAGGAAATGCGCGGTGGCGTCGATCGCTTCCTCGACGGTGCCGCCGCGCGCGCCGGCCGCGTAGAGTTCGGTGCGGTTGCAGGTGGAGAGGATCGCGGCTTCGCTCGACAGGTCCGCCGCGCCGTGACGGCCGAACCAGGCGCGCGCCGCAGCCACCGCCTGGCCGATCTGGTCCGCCGGGAATGCCACCTTTTCCCGCAGCGACAGCGGCGCGGTATGGTGGTTCAGTCCTACGGTCAACAGGTGCATGGCGGAAAAGCGCGCCGGTGCGGGCGCGGATGCGCAGAGACCGGCATTATAGCCGTTGCCGCGCCGCACAATGCGGGCCGCACGGGCTCGCTCAGGAGATCAGCGGCAGCTTGATCGTGAAGGTGGTGCCCTTGCCGACGCGGCTGTCGACCGCGATCCGGCCGTGGTGACGCTCGACCACGGTTTTTACGAACGCCAGGCCGAGCCCGCTGCCGTCCTGGCGCGGCTGGCCGGCGATCTCGAAGCGCTGAAAGCGCTGGAACAGCCGCGCCTGGTCTTCCTCGGCGATGCCGTAGCCTTCGTCGGCGATGCGGAACACCACCAGCGGGGCGTAGGGCACCATCTCGATGTGCAGCGAGCAGACGATGCGGGTGCCGGACGGGCTGTAGTGGATCGCGTTCGAGATCAGGTTGATCAGCGCGCGCGTCATCAGCGAGCGATCGATGCGGGTCGGATACTCGCCGCGGTCGACGTCGCTGGTCAGATAGATCTGCTTGTTGCGCGCCAGCGTCCACATCTCGTCGGTGGCGTCGAACACGATTTCCTGGAAATCGATCTCTTCCATCCGGTACTCGTTCGACTCGGCGCGCGCCAGGTGCACGAAATTGTCGGCCAGCCCGAGCGTCTTGCGGCAGGCGCGCTCGATGCGCGCGAAGAATTCTTCCTGCGTCAGCGCCGAGGCCGGCTGGTTCTGCAGTTCCAGCAGCGCAAGGATCGACGCCTGCGGCGCGCGCATGTCGTGCGACAGGAAACGCACCGTCTCCTCATGGCTGCGCTCGGCAGCGCGGATCGCGGAAATGTCGGCGATGCTGACGATCCAGCCGGTCAACTGCCCGCGCGCCGAATGGCAGGGCGCGCTCTTGATCAGCAGGTCGCGGTCCTGGCGGTCCTGCACGCTGATGCCGCTGCCGAGGGCATCGCGGCGGCCGGGGTCGATCAGGTGCCACCATTCGAAGGCTCGCTCCGATGCATCGTCCGCCGCGATCGGCTGCGGGAAGTGCAGCGTCGAGAACAGGTAGGGCAGCAGCGCGTCATGCACCTGCGGCAGGCCGATCGAATCGAAGTAGGCGATCGCCTGGCGGTTCGCCAGCAATACGTGGCCGTCGACTGTCGTCACCAGCGTCGCGTCCGGCAGGCTGTCCAGGCTGTCGGAAATGAACTGGCGCAGGTCGCGCACCCGTCGCGCCGCGTCCGCCATCGCGTCGATGCGGCGCGCCAGCAGATCGTCGACGGTGGCGGCACGCGGGCGCGCCGTTCCGGTTTCCGGCAGCAGGTGCGGCTCGTGATCGAGGCGGCGGAATTCCTGGTCGAGGTAGCGCATCGCCGCTTCCAGCCGGCGCCAGCTCCACAGCGGGTACGACAGCGCCAGCGCCAGCAGGGCCGCCGTCGGCGCGATCCAGACGCCGGCCGCCAGCGCGGCATAGCTGGTCGCGACGACGGCGACGGTCAGCGCGGATACCCAGACCAGCGCCGCGCGCGGCGACAGGCGCAGGTAGCCGAGCATCGCCAGGGTCACGGCAAGAATGCCGAGCAGGGCGGTCTGCCACGGCCGCGCGTCGTCGATGTGTCGATGGTCCAGCAGCGAAGCGAGCACGTTAGCATGGATTTCGATGCCCGGCATGGTCCCGGCGGTGCCCGAGACGGGGGTCGGATATCCGTCGGCCAGTCCGGCGGCGGTGGCGCCGACCAGCACGTACTTGCCGGCGAAAAAGTCGTTCGGCACTTCGCCGCGCAACGCGGCCACGTACGGAATCGAGCGGAAATGTCCGACGCCGCCGGCAAACGGCACCCTTATCCGGTCCGCGCCTTGCCAGCGCCGGTCGGGAGCCGCGTCGTACAGGGAGGAAGACAGCGAGGCGGGCAGGATCGGCGAGGAAGAGGCGGCGCCCGACCCGGTCGTCAGGAGGGCTGCCGCGAATTGCGGCCACCAGTGTCCCGGCGCGCCTTCGCGCAGATAGACGCTGCGCACCACGCCGTCGCGATCCGGGTTCAGGCCGATATGGCCGAGTCCGCCGGCACGCCGCGCCAGTGCATCCACCGGCAGCCGGACTACGCTGCCGTCGCCGACGCTGCCGGTCGTGACCGGAAGCACCACCTTGCGGCTGCGCGCGAGCGCCGCCGCCAGCGCGTCGTCCCCCGAACGGTCGCCGTCCGCAGCCGCCATGCTCGGCTCGGACAGGATCACGTCGAGGCCGATGGCGGCCGGACGCGCGGCGGACAGGCGGTCGATCAGTTGCGCGTGCACTGTGCGCGGCCACGGCCAGCGGCCGAGTTGCGCGAGGCTGTAGTCGTCGATTGCGACGATGACGATATCGTCGCGCGCCGCCCTGGTCTGCGCCGAGACGAACGTGTCGTAGATCGCCTGATCCGGCCGGCCGACGCCGTTGCGCCAGCCGAGCCCCGCCGCCAGCGATGCCAGCAGCGCCAGCAGCAGCAGCCACTCGCGTGCCGCCAGCCGGCGCACGGAAGATGCGGTCCGGACGTCGCTCATCGGTTGCGGGGAAAAATGGAAAACGGCGCGGCGCCGGCGCCGCGGAGACAACGGTTCAACGCACAACGATTCAATGAGACTGGCCTCCGTGCTTGCCGGACGAGCCGAGCGGCGGATTGCCGTCGTGGATCACCCAATGGTCGGTGACGATGAATCCCTGCGCCGCCGAGAACGGCAGCGGGTTGCCGGCGGCGTCGATCGGACGCACGCGCGCATAGTAGGTGCCGAACGGCGGACGCGGCATGCGCACCTTGTGCTGCGTGGTGCGGCGCGCGGCGATCAGCCAGGTGAAGGCCGGGTCGCGCGCGATCTGGATCTCGAATTCGGGCGCATCGCCGCGCCAGCGCAGCAGCAGATCGTGGCCGTCGCCTTCCTCGACCGTCGGCGCGGCGAGCAGCGGCCCGGCGGTGTCGCGGGCGGTTGCCGGTCCGACCCGGAATGCCTGGACTCGCGGCATGCCTTCCAGTCCGGACGGGTCGATCGCGGCGACGCGCGCGAAATACTCGCCGGGCGCCAGGCCACCGACCGTCACCGCCGTGCCCGGCGTCTCGCTTTCGGCGATCAGGTCCAGCGCGTCGCTGTCGCGGGCGACCTGCACGTGGTAGGCAACCGCCCGCGGCGCGCGGCGCATCAAGAATACCGTGGCCTTGCCTTGCGGAGCCGGTGCGATCGTCTCGATCTCCGGCGCGGCAAGCAAGGCGACCGGCGCGCCGACGGTCGCGCCGATCAGGTCGCCGGTGCCGTCCGACAGCTGGTAGGCAGCAGGCGCGCCCGGCTTGCCGACCTCGACGCCACCGCCCAGGACTTCGGTGGCGACCGCGCCGTGAAGCCGCTTGACGCGGAAATGCGTGCCGCGCACGCCGGCGAACGAGCCGGGTGTGCGCACTTCGTAGCGGCCGCCGTTGCCGTCCAGCGGCGCGACGCGGGATTCCACCCGGCCTTCGAGCAGCGTGACTTCAGTGCGGGCAGCCTTGGTGTAGCGGACGGTGCGCAGCTTCGACAGCCGGACATGGCTGTTCGACGGCAGCGACACGCGCGATTCGTCGGGCAGGGCGAGCGTGACGAAGCTGTTGGGGCCGGTCTGCAACTGCGTGCCTTCGCGCACGTGGGCGCCCAGTCGCAGCGCGACGGCGTCGCCCGCGTCGGCGGCGGTCACCGAGCCTGACAGCGCGACGACCCGTGCCTCGGTCGGATCGTCAGCCAGCAGGGCGGCCGGGATGACGATGCCGGTGCCGATCGGAATGCTGACGTCGCGACTGATGTGATTGAGGGCGCCCAGCCTGACCCAGTTGCCGACGTTCTCGGTGTAGGTTTGAGCGATCGCGCTCAGTGTGTCGCCCTGGCGCGCGTAGTAAGTGATGCCGGTGGGCGAAACTGCGACCGTGCCGGGCGCGCCGGCCGTGCCGCCCCATGCAGCGGGCATCATGTGCGCCGCGCACAGCAACACGACCATCAGGTATTGAAAGGTGCGCATGTTTCCTCCCTGCGCAGCCCCCGGCGCTTATCCTGTTAGTTGTTCGAGTCGATAGCCGTAGCTATAGACGGGGGCAAGTCGGAATCCGTTTTCCGGTCTCAATTGTAGCTTGCTCCGCACGCGCGACACGTGGGTGTCCATGGTGCGCGACGGAATATCGATGTCGCGCGACCACACCGCTTCCAGGATGTAGGCGCGCGACAGCGGCCGGCCGAGGTTGCGGAAGAACAGCAACGCCAGGTCGAACTCCTTCTGGGTCAGTTCGACCGGCTGGCTGTCGATGGTCAGCCGGTTGGTGCGCGCGTCGAACACGTAGTTGCCGAAGGCGATCTGCTCGGCCGCGTTCTGGTTCGGATAGGCCCGCCGCAGCAGCGCCTGCACCCGTGCCACCAGTTCGCCGCGCCGGATCGGCTTGATCATGTAGTCGTCGGCGCCGGCGGCCAGGCCCTCGACGATGTCGTCCTCGCCGGAGCGGCTGGTCATGAACAGCACCGGCAGGTTCGGTGGCAGCTTTTCCCGCGCCCAGCGCACGATCTCGGTGCCGTCCAGGTCCGGCACCTGCCAGTCGATCACCAGCATGTCGTAACTTTCCCGACGCACTTGCGCGAGCATTTCCTTGCCGCTCTGGAAGGCATGGCAGAGGTGTCCCGCGGAACCGAGGACCTGACAGACCAGATCGGTCTGGCTGCGGTCGTCGTCGAGAACGGCGATTCTCATGATGGGTGCGCGTCGAATGGAGACGCCTGCGATGATATTGCCTCTAATCTACCAACTTATGTATCCGTGTATACAGGCTTTATTGCAGTTTGACAATGTTTCACAAAACCAGTTAACAAAACCGGCGCCGCTGCCGAAAGCCCGCCGCAAGCACATGGCCGGCCAATGAAAAAAGGCTTTCCGGGGAAAGCCTTTTTCCGCATTGCCGCTGTCGGAAAACGTCTTATTGCACGCCCGCGTCCGGCAGCACCACGTTGACGTCCAGCACTTCCAGGTTGCCCTGGCGGTCCAGCGAGATCTTGATGTCATCCGGGTTGACGCGGGTGTACTTCGAGATCACCGCGATCAGTTCCTTGTGCAGATCGGGCAGGAAGTCGTGGCCGTCGCGCCCGCTGCGCTCGCGCGCGATGATGATCTGCAGCCGCTCCTTGGCGGTCGAGGCGCTCTTCGGCTTGGTATTGAAGAGAAACGAAAGCAGGGCCATGTCACTTTCCCCCGAAAATACGCTTCAGCAGGCCCGGCTTCTCGTAGTTGACGAAGCGCAGCGGCACGTCCTCGCCGAGGAAGCGCGACACCACGTCCTGGTAGGCGAGCGAGACTTCGCTGCCTTCGATGTGGATCGCCGGATTGCCCTGGTTCGACGCGTGCAGTACCGATTCCGATTCCGGGATGATGCCGATCAGCGGAATCCGCAGGATTTCCTGCACGTCGGTGTACGACAGCATTTCGCCGGCTTCGACGCGCTTCGGCGAATAGCGGGTGATCAGCAGGTGTTCCTTCACCGGCTCCTCGTTGTTCAGCGCGCGCCGCGACTTGGCCTGGATGATGCCGAGGATGCGGTCCGAATCGCGCACCGACGATACTTCCGGGTTGGTCACGATGATCGCCTCGTCGGCGAAGGTCAGCGCCATCACTGCGCCGTGCTCGATGCCGGCCGGCGAATCGCAGACGATGTATTCGAAGCCCATCTCGCCGAGCTGCTTCAGGATGCGCTCGACGCCTTCCTCGCCCAGCGCGTCCTTGTCGCGGGTCTGCGACGCCGGCAGGATGAACAGGTTGTCGCAGTGCTTGTCCTTGATCAGCG
>JBQCGO010000011.1:0-4048 GCA_051955575.1 Burkholderiaceae bacterium | reverse complement strand
CCACCGATTGAGCCCCGAGGCCTGGACCGCCCGCGGCTTCGCCAACGCGCTGGCCGCGCCGCTCATCGGCTTCTCGATCGCGCGCAGCCCGGCCTGGCTTTCCGGAATCGCGATCTCCCGGCGCATCCTGTTCCATTCGGCGACCCTGATCGGCTCCGCGATCTACCTTCTCCTGGTGGGCGTTGCCGGCTATTACCTGAAATTCTTCGGCGGCCAGTGGGGTTCGGTCCTCCAGGTCTTTCTGATTTTTATCGCCGCGACTTTCCTGGCAGCCGTGCTTTTTTCCGGCGCCTTCCGTTCGTGGCTGAAGGTATCGATCAGCAAGCATTTCTATCACTACGGCTACGACTACCGCGAGGAATGGCTGAAATTCACGCGCATGCTTTCCGTGGAAGGTCCGGAGCTCGGCGAGCGCACCATCCAGGCGATCGCCGAACTGGTGGAGAGCACGAAAGGCATGCTGTTTCTCGAGAATGGCGCTGATTATGCCGCCGCTTCGAGCTGGAACATGCCACTGGCACGCGCATCGCTGCCGGGCGACGACGCGTTGTGCGAATTCCTGAAGCGCACGCGCTGGGTGGTGGATCTGAACGAGTACGAGGCGCACCCGGAACGGTACCAATATCTGGCACTGGCGCCCTCCCGGTTTTGCGTGCCCGATGCCTGGCTGGTCGTTCCCCTGATGCAGGCGGAGGCGCTGTTCGGCTTCGTCGTGCTGTCGCAGGCGCGCAGCAGGGTCGGACTGAACTGGGAAGTCCGGGATCTGCTGAAAATCGCCGGCAGCCAGGCCGCGAGCTACCTGGCGAAGGAAAAATCCGCGGAGGCGCTGGCCACGGTTCGCCAGTTCGACGCGTTCAACAGGATGTCGACCTTCGTCGTGCACGATCTGAAGAACGTCGTGTCGCAGCTGGCGCTGCTCGCGGCGAATGCCGAACGCCACCGCGAGAATCGCGAATTCCAGCAAGACATGATCGACACGATCCAGCATGCCGCGCGAAAGATGCAGGGGCTGCTGCAAAAATTCAGTCACGGCGCCGACGCGGACCATACGGGACGCGCCGCGCTGAGCGAGTTGCTGCAACGGGTGGTGGGATCGAAAAAAATGCTGACGCCCAGGCCGGTCCTCGATCTCGGCGACGCGCAAGCCGTCGTCCCGGCAGACGCTGCACGGCTGGAGCGGGTGATCGGTCACCTGATACAGAATGCGATCGAAGCGACCCCTCCCGAAGGCGAGGTGCGCGTCACGCTTGCGGCAACGGCCGATGAGGCAATCGTCCAGGTCGCCGATACGGGACGGGGCATGAGCCAAGATTTCATCATGGCACATCTGTTCCAGCCCTTTCATTCGACGAAATCGTCGGGCATGGGCATCGGCGTGTACGAAGCGCGCGATTACCTGCTTCAGGTCGGAGGGCGGCTGGATGTCGAGAGCACGCCCGGACAGGGAACCACTTTTCGCGTTACGCTGCCGCGCCTGAATGAAGCCTTCGAAGACGAGGCGAACGCCGCGTAGAAAACCGCGGCCTGAAGAACTGGAATCCCAATGAAGCCGGAGAAAAAAACCCTGCTCGTCGTCGAAGACGACATCGGCCTGCAAAAGCAGTTGCGCTGGGGTCTGGACGCCTACAACGTCGTGTCCGCCGGCAGCCGCGACGAGGCCCTCGCGCAATTGCGGCGGCACGAGCCGGCGGTCGTCACCATGGACCTCGGCCTGCCGCCGGACGCGGAGGGCGTGTCGGAAGGATTCGCGCTGCTCGGGAACATTCTGCAACTCCAGCCCGACTGCAAGATCGTCGTGCTCACCGGGAATCAGGAACAGGGCAACGCGGTCAAGGCCATCGGCATGGGAGCCTACGACTTCCACCAGAAGCCGCTGGATCTCCAGGTGTTGACGCTGGTGATCGAGAGAGCTTTTTTCCTGCACGGCCTGCAGCAGGAAAACCGCCGGCTGCGTTCGAAGGAAGTCGCGTCTCCGCTGAGCGGCATCGTCAGCCGCGACCCCGGCATGCTGAAAGTCTGTCGGAACGTGGAAAAGGTCGCCTCCTCGTCCGCGACCGTGATGCTGCGCGGGGACAGCGGCACCGGCAAGGAAGTCCTCGCGCGGGCGCTGCACAAGCTCAGCGCGCGCGGCGACAAGCGCTTCGTCGCCATCAACTGCGCGGCCATCCCGGAAACGCTGCTGGAAAGCGAACTGTTCGGTTTCGAACGCGGCGCCTTCACCGGCGCGAGCAAGCAGACGCCCGGCAAGATCGAACTGGCGCACGGCGGCACATTCTTCCTGGACGAAGTCGGCGACCTGCCGATGGCGCTCCAGGCGAAGCTTTTGCGCTTTCTGCAGGAAAGGGTCATCGAGCGCGTCGGCGGACGCACCGAGATTTCGGTCGACGTCCGGGTCGTCAGCGCCACGCACCGCGACTTGAAGAAGATGGTCGAGGCGGGAGAGTTCCGGGAAGACCTGTACTACCGATTGAGCGAAATCGTGATTGCGATTCCGCCGCTACGCGAACGGCTCGGCGATGCGGTTCTGCTGGCGCACCATTTCCGCAACAAGATCTGCGATCAGGAACGCCGTTCCGGCCTGGTATTTTCCGACGAAGCACTGGCAGCGGTTGCCGCGCATGCCTGGCCCGGAAACGCCCGCGAACTGGAGAATTGCGTCAAGCGGGCCGTCATCATGGCCGACGGTCCGCAGATCACGGTCGACGACCTCGGCCTGGCCAACCCGCTGTCCGACGAGGATGCGTTCAACCTGCGGGAAGTCCGCGACGAAGCCGTTCGGCGGGCGATCGTCAAGGCGCTCGCCAGAACGGATGGGAATATCGTGCGGGCATCCGAAATCCTTGGCGTCAGCCGTCCCACCCTGTACGACCTGATGGAGCGCCACGCGATCAAGTGATCGCGGTTGCCGGCCCATATCAACTCTTAGACCGGAATATCCCGCGCGGCCGGCAAACCGGACAAAACTCCGTGCCTGCAGCCGCCGCGACAAGACACGCCAGGCAGCATCCGTTATGCCTGCACCGGCTGACGCCGGCGAAGGCATGTCGAATGCCGCGTCGCGCTTACTTGATCAGAAACTTCGATTTATCTTTGCCGGCGATCCACTTCGGGGGTTTGCCGCGTCCGCTCCACGATTCACCCGTTGCTTCGTTACGGTATTTCGGCGCGACTGTCGAGGTGCCGGCTTTGCGCGCCCCCCTTTTCTTCTGCGTGTGCTGCAAATCATCGACGCTCAGGCCGTACTCTTCCATTTTCGCCTTGATTTCCGCGACGACCTGATCGATTTCTTTTTGCCGGGCTTCTTCGGCCCTTTTTTGCAGTTGCTCGATCTGCGCCTGCAATTCGCGATACGAACTCATTTGCCGCTCCTTCTCGGTTGATAATGGCCGGCAGATTATCACCACTTTTGAAAAAATGCTTGAGAAAACTCATTCTTCTCGATTTTTTCATCGCAAATTTTTCAACCTTAATGCCGGCTTTCGCCATCAGTCATGACGACCTCCGATCATGCAATGTTTGCTCCGACGGCACTGATTCGATGGCAAACCCCGATTGTCTTTTCTCTGTCGGATGAAAGCCGACCCGGACAGCAGATCAGGGATTACGCTGGTTTCAGGCGAATCACTCAAGCTGACGCCTCTTTGCGCGTTACTTCAACGCAATAAGACAATACGGGAGTGGCACAACCCGGCTCGGGATAAGCAATGTCGACTTAATCGGAAAACCATGGACTTGTCGTAAGTCAACCTGGGAGCCACGATGCAATCCGGCTGCAGGAAGGCCGCGCGAAAACCCTGTTCGCTGCCATGGTCAGCCAGCATCAAGAGGCTGAAATCGGCCCCTTGCAAAAAATTTTCGGCAGAATTTCAGTGCGGAAATCGACACCATGACTTCTTAGCGCGATATTCAATTCCGCAATTATCCGTTCGGGTAGCGAGACGGATTTATGAAATTGCCAAATGGAAAGGGCCGAGTCGAGCGACGGAGGGCTTGCCGCGGTTTGCGGAACACGGAGGCGAGCATGGTTTTGAATGCCAGGGCAAGTGCC
>JBQCGO010000010.1:0-13192 GCA_051955575.1 Burkholderiaceae bacterium | reverse complement strand
GTAGGCCCGGTTGGCGCGCACCACCATCGCCAGCGCGTTCCAGCGCATGATGCCGGCCAGCCGCTCCTCGATCGCGAGCGCGTCGGCGCCGCCGGGGAACGGCGGCTCGTCGCGCGGGCGGATGGTGTTGACGTAGGGCGTGTTGCGCGCGTCGTGCCAGCCAAGGCCGGCGCCACGCGCGGCCGACGACAGGCGGGTCAGCAGGTAGCGGGCGCGCTCGGGGCCGAGCCGTTCGACGACGGCGGCGAACGACTCCAGCCATTCGGCGGTTTCCGGGGGATCGGCGTCGAAGGCGGTTTGCAGATGGTGGGCGGGGGACATGTCCATGGCGGCGGGTCGTCGTTGGGAGATGTCCAGACGATAACGCCGCTCGCGCCGCATAGGGTACCGAAATCGGCTAGGCGGATGCGCTGCGTCAGCATAAGATGTGGTCCATCGCTCCTTCACCGCATTTCCTGCCGACCATGACACTCGACGCGATCGACCTGAAGATTCTCGACATCCTCCAGCACGACTCCCGCCTGACCAATCTCGAGCTGGCCGGCCGCATCAACCTGTCGCCGTCGCCGACGCTGGTGCGGGTGCGCAACCTCGAGGCGCAGGGCGTGCTGTCGCGCTACGTCGCGCTGGTCGACCCGCACGCGCTCGGGCTGAAGGTAAACGTGTTCATCCAGGTCAGCCTGGAAAAGCAGGAGGCCGGCGCGCTGGCCCGCTTCGAGCAGGCGGTCAGCGGTTTCGACGAGGTGATGGAGGTGTACCTGATGACCGGCGACGCCGACTACCTGCTGCGCATCGTGGTGCCCGACATCCAGGCGCTGGAGAAATTCATCCTCGAGCACCTGACCGGCATCCCGGGCATCAAGAACATCCGCTCCAGCTTCGCGCTGAAGCAGGTGAAGTACAAGACCGCGCTGCCGCTCGGAGACTGAAACCGGCGCGCCGCGAACGGGGCGGACGCAAGCCCTGTCACAACCTTTGTCGAACCCGGGAGAACGCATGGATGCGATCGTCAGGCAGGCGATGGCGAAGTGGCCGAACGTGCCGGCCTGCTACGGCTGGCTGGCGTTGGATGCGCGCGGCGGCTGGCGCATGCGCGACGCGGCGACGCAGGCCGCGGGCGGGCCGGGAGAGCGGCTCGCGCATCCGGCGCTGATCGGCTTCATTGCGCGCAACTACGCCGCGGACGAACAGGGGCGCTGGCACTTTCAGAACGGCCCGCAGCGCGTGTTCGTGGATCTCGAGATTGCGCCCTTCGTCGCGCGCACCGATCCGCGTCACGGCTTCGCGCTGCACACCGGCGCGCCGGCCGGCCGCATCGACGCCGCGGCAATGACCGGAGACGGCCGGCTGGTGCTCGGCACCGCACAGGGTGCGGCGGCAGTCGACGACCGCGACATGGGACAAGTGCTGGAGAGGCTGCGGCTCGGCAACGCCGCTCTGGACGACGAGGGGTTCACCGCATGGCTCGGCGGCGACGCCGGCCTGCCGCCGCTGACGCTGCGCCTCGACGGCCGGCCGCCGCTGACGGTCGAGCGCATCGCGCTTGACGAGATCGAGAAACGGTTCGGCTTCGTGCGCCGGCCGCGCCCGGAAGCGGGAGCCGGAACCGGCTGATCGGAAAAGGCGAAACCGGAGCGCCGCGCCGGCCGCGCCTTGAAGGAAGCTCGGGGCAGGAAACTCAGGGCAGGAAACTCAGGGCGATTGCTTGGTTTCCTTCAGCACTTCCTGCCAGCGCTCGCGCAGCTCGCGCTCGCGCGCATCGATGATCGACTCGTCGTAGTAGGACGCGTCCGGCGCGCGGCGCGCAATCGCCAGCTGGTCGAGCGCGGTCGGCAGACTGCCGGACAGCGCGTAAGCCTGCGCCAGCGCCAGGTGCTCCTGCGCGTGCTTGCCCTGCGCCGAGTACGCCTGTGCCAGCAATTCCTGCAGCTTGGGATCCTGCTTGTATTGCAGCGCCTGTTCGCGCAGGAAGGCGCTGGCCCGGTCAGCCTGGCCGGCCGCGACCAGCGCACGGGCGTACTGATAGGCGATCGCGCGCGACAGCGGCCAGGCCTTGCGCGCCGCTTCGGCGTCCCGCAGCGCGTCGTCGGGTCGCCGCGCCGCCATGTCGATGTCGACCCCGAGGCTGTCCAGCAACACGCTCGGGCCGTCGGCGCGCGCCTGCTGCAAGAGCGTGCGCGCGCGGTCGGTGTCGCCGCGTCGCTGCGCCAGCATCGCCAGCCCGTAGCGGGCGGCCGCGGCCTGATGCGGGCCGCGGTCGGACAATTGGGTCTCGAACACCGCCGCCGCGTCCTGCGCACCCTGCGAATCCGGGTTCTGCAGCACCCGCACCCGCGCGCGGACCAGTTGGAAATCGAAGCTGTCGACGTGCTTGTGCACCGGCATGTTGCGGATGCGCGCCTGGATGTCGGCGATCCGCTCGGTGGTCATCGGGTGCGACAGCAGATAGGGCGGAATGTTGTCGCCCAGGCCGTGCATCGCATTCTGCATCCGGCCGAAGAACGCGACCATGCCGGACGTATCGAACTTGGCCTCGTCGAGGATCTGCAAGCCGATCCGGTCGGCTTCGCGCTCGGCGTCGCGGCTGAAGTTGAGCTGGCGCTGCATCGCCAGGCCCTGTCCGCCGGCCAGCAGCGCGGCCGACGCATCGCTGCGCGAGTTCATCGTCAGCGCCGCCAGCACGGCCGAGGCGAGCGGGATCAGCGCATCCTGCTTTTGCGCGCCGAGCATCCGCGCGATGTGGCGCTGGGTCACGTGGCCGATCTCGTGCGCCAGCACCGACGCCAGTTGCGACTCGCTCTGCGCGGCCAGCAGCAGCGCCGAATGCACGGCGATGAAGCCGCCCGGCAGCGCGAAGGCGTTGATCGACGGGTCGCGCACGACGAAGAAGAAAAAGTCGAAGTTCGCTTCGCCGCGCACCTCCGGCCGTGCCGCAACCAGCATGCCGCCGAAGTCGTTCAGGTAATCGAGTACCGGCTCGTCGTCGAGATAGTCGCGATCCTGCCGGATGTCGCGCATGATCTGTTCGCCGAGCTTGCGCTCGTTGGCCGGCGAAAGCTCGCTCCGTTCGGCGTCGCCGAGCGTCGGCAGGCTGTTCGCGGCGAACGACGTCGGCGGCGCGCCGACCGCGGCGGCCAGCGCCAGGCCGACGCCAACGCAGCCGGCGACGAGGCGCCGGCGCCAAACGCGGCGTCCGGAACGGGCCGCGGAAAGGGTCATCGGAGGCGGCATCGCGGGTGGCTCGCAAGAAGGCCCACAAGAAAGCTCGTGAGAAAAAGTGAAAACGGCACGATGCTATGATACCAGCCGCTTCGCGCACCGTTCAGCCAGTGCCGGCGCGCCTTTCGCGCCTTCCCCAACCGCCCCGATCCCCGATTCCGCCGCCATGTCCGCTTCCCGAAACGATTCCGCGCCGTCGCACGATGGCCTCACCCATTTCGACGCCGCCGGCGCGGCGCACATGGTGGACGTCGGCGCCAAGGGCGAGACCCACCGGATCGCGCTCGCGGCCGGCACGATCTGGATGAAGCCGGAAACGCTGGCGATCGTGCAGGCCGGCACCGCGAAGAAGGGCGACGTGCTCGGCATCGCGCGGGTGGCGGCCATCATGGCGGCCAAGCGCACCAGCGACCTGATCCCGCTGTGCCACCCGCTGGCGCTGACCCGCGTCGCGGTCGACTTCGCGGTCGACGCCGAACGCAGCAGCATCGACTGCACCGCGCGTGTCGAGACGCGCGGCAAGACCGGCGTCGAGATGGAAGCGTTGACCGCGGTCCAGGTCGGCCTGCTGACGATCTACGACATGTGCAAGGCGGTCGACCGCGGGATGGTCATGACGGACGTGCGCGTGCTGGAAAAGCACGGCGGCAAGAGCGGCAGCTGGACGCAGGACTGACGCCCCTTCTTCTTCCTACTCAATGATCGTTGCGGGCCTGATCTTCCTTGGCCGGCGGCGTCTCCCGGATGTCGCGGTCGCCGGCCGCCGGTTTGGCGGCCATGGATTTGGTTTCCTTCTTTCCCGCCTTTTCCGCCCGCTCGTCCGCGACGCGCTGCCGAGCGCCGTCCTGCATGGAACGGTTGAGCAGGCCGTAGCCGAAGTTCTGGAAGAACGGGAACGCGTGCGCACCCGGCGCTGCGGTTTGCATGATCAGGGCGAGGGATGTTGCGGCAAGCCGCGCGCGACAGGAAATCTTCATGGCCGTCCCGGGAAAAGATCGAGGTTCTTGCGCCACGGTACGGGCAATCGGGTCAGCCGCCCTTGAGCATACGCAACCCCGGTCGCCTTCCCGGTCTTTCCCGCTTCCGCATTTCCGCTGCACTGCAATCGTTGCTGAAGCCGCATCGCGCGCCGCAGCGTTGCCGGGCGGCCTCGCCGCGCAACATTTCCGTCCATACACAATTACCGCAAGGTATGATTCACAGTCATTCACATTGTTCATGGTCCCCGGAAACCGACCGGCCGCGTGCGGTCGGCGGAGAAGCCGAATGAGTTCGATCCTCGACAACGCCCTGCAACCGAACCCGAGAATCCAGTTGGCCTGCCTGATGGAAGCCGCCGGCGACGCAGTGTTCCGGGTCAGCATTGCCGGCCGGATCGTGTATGCCAGCAAGCGGGCGACGGAACTGGTCGGCCGCAGCGCGTCGCTGACCGGGACCGCGCTGGCCGAACTGGTGCTTCCGGTGGACATCGCCACGGCCGTGCACACCATGAAGTCGGCGATCGAGTCGGGTGGACGCAGCCGCGTCAACGTCCGGATGCTGGTGCCGCAAGGTATCCGCTGGTTCGAGCTGCAGGTCACGTCGTTCGTGAACGAGGATGCCGAGACCGAACTGCTGATCGTCGGCCGCGACATTTCCGACCAGCAGGCCACCGAGGACCATCTCCGCTACCTCGCCACCCACGACGCGCTGACCGGGCTGCCCAACCGCGCGCTGCTGTCGGACCGGCTGCAGATGACGATCCTGCAGTCGCGCCGCCCCGGCCGCGGCTTCTCGGTGCTGGCGCTGGACCTCGACGGCTTCAAGAAGATCAACGACGCCCTCGGCCATCCGATCGGCGACCTGCTCCTGGTGGAGGCGGCCCAGCGGTTGCGCAAGACGGTGCGCAACGTCGACACGCTGGCGCGCGTGGGCGGCGACGAATTCATTGCGGTGCTGCCGAGCGCGCTGCACGACGGCGACATCGACCTCGTCGCGCGGCGCATGATTTCCGCGATCCAGCTGCCGTTCGACATCCAGGGCCACACGCTCTACATCAGTACCTCGATCGGCGCGGCGATCTACCCGGACCACGGCGACAGCGACGTCAAGCTGCTCGCGCACGCGGACACCGCGCTGTACCGCGCCAAGGAATCCGGCAAGGCCTGCTGCGTGCTCTACGACCCGGGCACCTTCACCCAGCCCGAACATGACGTGTCGCTGGAAGCGGAAATGTTCGAGGCGGTGCGCAACGGCGAATTCCTGCTGCACTACCAGCCGATCGTCGACAGCGTCAGCCGGCAGGTGGTCGGCTACGAGGCGCTGATGCGCTGGCAGCACCCGGAGATCGGCCTGGTGCCGCCAAACGAATTCATCCACATGGCCGAGGAAAACGGCCTGATCAACCTGCTCGGCGCCTGGGCGCTGAAGGCGGCCTGCATGCAGGTGCGCAGCTTCGAGCAGGCTGCCGGCCGGCCGCTGTACGTCGCCGTCAACGTCAGCCCGCGCCAGTTCCGCAACGACCAGTTCCTGACCACCATCGACGAAGCCCTGGCGCTGTCCGGTCTGGACGGCAGCCAGCTCCTGCTGGAGATCACCGAAGGCATCCTGATGTCCGACCCGGTGCGCGCCGAGGCGCTGCTCACCGCAATCGCCGGCCGCGGCGTGCGCATCGCGATCGACGACTTCGGCACCGGCTACTCGTCGCTCGCCTACCTGAAGCGCTTCCCGATCAACGTGCTCAAGATCGACCGCGCGTTCATCAAGGACCTGCCGCAATCGATCAAGGATGCCGCGATCTGCAACGTGGTGATGAGTCTGGCCGGCCACCTGAACCTGACCACCGTCGCCGAAGGCGTGGAAACCGAGGCACAGCTCGATTTCCTGGCGCGCCAGGGCTGCGGCCTGATCCAGGGCTACCACACCGGGCGTCCGGTGCTGCCGGAGGAAGCCGTCATGCTGTTGCGGCCGCAAGCCGGACGTGTTGCGGCTTCCTGACGGATTCATCGAGACACGCCCGATGGACACGCTTTCCACCCCGATCCGCAGCGCCGACAGGACGCTCCAGCTGCTGCAGCAGCGCATCCGCGAGCGCGGCCACCTGCCGGGCTTTCGCAACGTCGTCAGCACCATCGTCGGCGCGATGCACAGCGACGACGACCGCGAACTCAGCATGACGCGCACCGTGCTCTCGGATCCGGCATTGACCCAGCGCGTGCTGCGGCTGGCCAACAGCGCGATGTACTCGGTGTTCGGCGGCATCAACACGGTGTCGAAGGCGATCATCGTGCTCGGCACCGAATCGATCGGCCATCTCGCGCTCGGCCTGAAGCTGATCGAGGGACTGTCGGCCGCGTCGCACGACTCGGCCAGCATGCGCACCGAAATGGAAAAGGCGGTGATGGCCGGCCACATTGCGCGGCAGGTCACCTCGTTCGCCAGCACCCGCGACAGCGAGGAAGCCGTGGTCTGCTCCATGCTGCACAGCCTCGGCCAGATGATGGTGATGTACTACCTTCCTGAACAGTGGGCGGCGATCCAGCAGCGCTGCGCGCAGGACGGCGTCGAGCATGGCAATGAGCCGACGACCGAGCAGCGCGACGCGGCGCACGACGTGCTCGGGCTCGGTTTCGACGAGATCGGCCGCGCGATCGCCCGCAACTGGGGGCTGCCGCCCGGCATCGTCAACAGCTTGCAGGACGTGCCGCCGCAAGGCGCCGACGAGCCGCTCGATCACACGCTGTGGCTGGCGACGGTGGCCACCATGTCCTCGTCGTGCGCCAAGGCGGTCTGCAGCAGCGACACGCCGACCGCCGAACTGGCCGGCATCGTCGGCGGCTACGCCGACATGCTCGGGATCGACATCGACGACGTTCTCGCCGCGGTCGACCACGCGCGGCGACCCGGCGGCGATGACGCCGCGGCCGAGGAGGCGCCGGACGGCAGCGCGCCGGAAGCGGAACCGATCCCGGCCCCGAACGCCATCGGGCGCCGGCCGGACACGGCGGCGCACCTCGCCCGCGGCGTGGTCGAAGCCGGCGGCATCGCCGACAAGACCGACCTCTCGCAACTCATGACCATGGCGCTGGAAACCGTGTTCCAGTCGATGGGCATGCACAAGGCGGTGGTTTTCCTGCGCGACCGCAAGGAAGGCCGGTACAAGGCCCGCATCTGCCTCGGCGCCGATGCGCAGGCCCTGATGCCGCGGCTCACGTTCGGAGACGCCTACGAACCCGACGTGTTCCACGCCGCGCTCGCCAACCACAAGCTGATCTACATCGCCAACGCGCAGACCGCCGATTTCCGCAGCCGGTTGCCGCGCTGGTGGCGCAGCAATCTGGCCGACGTGCGCAGCTTTCTCGTGATGCCGTTCACGGTGCACGGCCACCCGGCCGGATTTCTCTACGGCGACTGGGGCACACACTTCGCGGGAGAGCGTCTGGAACAAGCCGAGACCGACGCGCTGAACGATTTGCGTACGCTGCTGGTCGCCGCGATCGAGCAGCGGCAGCGCTGAACCCGCGCACCCGGAGCGTCGGTCAGGCCCCGTCACTGCTTGCCGCTCCGCTCAAGAGGAACGCGTCGTACGCGCAGGAGGCCTGCTACGCCCAGGGATCATCCGAAAGACGCCGCGCGACCGGCCTTCCCGCTTGCCTTTCGGCTGCCATCACCGTTGCAGCACGCCGTCGCTGCTCCGATCGCCTCACCCTGGCCGGTGTCATCCTCCATCTCCAGCGGCGGACCGCCGTTCGCCGTGATCGGCTTGACGACGGCAGCGTACGCAACGGACGCTACGACGTAACCGGCACCGGCGACATGCTGTCCGGCGGACGATGAATAACCGCCGGCCGTTCCCGGAAACCAGGCGCCATGCCGAAACTGGTACTGTATCGCTGCGATCGTCTTCACGTGATGCAGTCGCTCGGCTGATTGCCAACCTCCTTCAACCCCGATTCGCCGCGACCGTGTGACCCACCTTTCCCTTTCGTCATCTTTCCCGCCCATGAAACCGACGCCATCGATTCTCTCCGCCTTTACGCCTACCGGAAAGCTGCGCGCTTCCATCAATCTCGGCAATCCGATCCTGGCGGGCAAGGATGCCGCCGGCCAGCCGTGCGGGGTGTCGGTCGACCTGGCGGCGGCATTCGCGCAACGGTTGGAAAAGGAACTGGAACTGGTCGTCTTCGACGCCGCCGGGAAATCGGTGGACGCCGTCGCCGCCGAGCAGGCCGACATCGGGTTCTTCGCCGTCGATCCGCTGCGCGGCGCACATATCGCCTTCACCGCGCCCTACGTGCTGATCGAAGGCTGCTATCTGGTCAGAGACGCGTCGCCGATCCGTTCGAACGACGAAGTGGACCGCGCCGGCCATCGGGTCGTCGTCGGCAAGGGCAGCGCCTACGACCTGTTCCTGACCCGCACGCTGCAGCAGGCGCAACTCGTGCGCGCCGCCACGTCACCGGCGGTCGTCGATACCTTCCTGGACGACGGCGCGGAAGTCGCGGCGGGCGTGAAGCAGCAATTGGAAGCCGACGCGCGCCGGATCGGCGGCCTGCGCCTGCTGGGCGAGCGCTTCATGGTCATCCAGCAGGCGATGGGAACGCCGAAGAGCCGCGGCGAAGAAGCCGCCGCGTTCCTCGCCGAATTCGTGGAAGACATGAAGGGGACCGGCTTCGTCGCGGACGCGCTGAAGCGGCACGACATCGTCGGCGCGTCGGTCGCGCCGCCGGCGCGGTAACCGGGCCGAGGCCGGCGACGCGGCCTGTCCGGGCGCGCCCGCCCTCCTGCTAATAGCCGACCCTGAAGCGGTAGCCTTTGTAGCGCAGCGTCGCCTCCTTCGGCATCACGCTCTCGATCACCAACCCGGGAGCGATTTCGTCGCCCTCGTGGAGCAGCCGCCGGTCCACCAGCAGCATGCGGTTGGCCGGGTTGTCCGAATACATCGCACCGTGAATCGCCAGCGCCGGCAGTTCACGTCGCACGTTCTCCGGCAGTTCGCCATAGGTCAGCACGGACGGCCGTTCCGTTCGCGGAGTGGTCTCGCCGGCCGGCGCAGGCGTTGCCTTGCTCTCGACCGGGGCTTTCGGCGCCGGCGCTTGGTCCGGTTTCGCGACAGGTTTTGCCGCGGGCGCCTTTTCGGGTCTGGGAACAGGTCTCGGCAGCGGCGGCGGGACCGGCACTTCAGCCGCGACGGGCGGCTTCGACGGCGCCTGCGTCGCGGGAACGGGAATCGTCTCGTCCGCTGCCGGTTTCGGTACGGGTTTCGGCGCCGGAGCCCGAGCGGCAGCGACCGGCGCCGGCGGTGTCGCTGGCCCGGCCTCGCGATGCGAAATCGTCCACCATGCGAGTGCGGCGGCCGCGACGGCGAGCGAGAGTCCGGCCATGGCTACAAGGGACGGTACGCGCTGCCGCATCGGAGAGTGAAGCGGCGGCGCGCTGGCGAGCGGTTGCGCGTCAATGCCAGGCAGGCTGCCGAGCTGGCGCTCGGCGTCGGCTTTCCTGAGGGCGTCGAGGATGAAGGACATGGCGCGTTATTTTCCCGGGGGCGCTGCGGTTACCGCAGCGTCGTGTCGAAGGCGCGGCTCCGCCGGTCCGGCGGCGGAAGCCAGTTGCATGAAAGTTTGCGGACCGGCGATGCCGTCCGGCCGGAGTCCGTGCGCGAGCTGGAACTCGCGCACCCGCGCGGCCAGCGCGTCGTCGTACGCGCGGCCCGCCGGCGGTTTCGCCGCGTCGCCGGTCGCGCCGACCTGCGCGGCCAGCCAATCGACCGCCGCGCCGCGATCCCCTTTCCGCAACGGCCGGCGGTAGCCGGCCGGAGCGCGCCAGAGCGTGGCGAATTCTCCGCGCCACCGGCGCGCCAGCGCATTCAGGCTGACGTTCTCGGTGACGTCGCCCAGGCGCAGCAGCGCGCTGTCGCCGCTCAAGCCCATCAGCAGGGCGTAATAGTTCATGCCCTGGTCGTCGTGCAGCGTCAGGATGACGGGCCGATCCAGTTGGCGGATGCCGGCCAGCCCCTCGCCGCCGGCGAAACAGTAGACGTTCTGCTTCTCCGCGGCCGCGCAGGGTTCGCCGCCGTTCAGTTCGATCTGCCACAGGCGGCCGAGGCGGCGGTAGGTTGCCTGCAGGTCGCGCACGTCGCCATCAAGCTGCGGCGACGCGGTCGGTTCGGGCGCGTCGGCCGGCGTCGCTGACGATGCCGGTGGTGAAGAAGGAGAAGACGGCGAAGGCGATGCAGACGACGATGAAGACGGCGCGGGAAGCGGCGACGACGACGAGGTAGACGCTGACGGCGCAGCCGGCAACGGTGAGGCTACAGGGGCGGCCGCGCTTGCCGCCGGCGCCATGGCGACCCGGATGGGTTGTGCCGGCGTCGCCATCGAAGCGGCCGGGGTCGCCCCGGCAATAGGCTTTCGCAAGCCGCCGTGCCAGTCCAGCGCGAACGCCGCCCCGCCCAGGATCAGCACGCCGGCCAGCAGCCCGGCCGCCGCGTGGCGCCATGGCGCGGCGCTCGCAGAACTGGCGACGGGTTCGACGCCGAACACTTCTTTCGCCGCCGCATCAATGATGCGCGCATCGGCTTCGCGCCGGTTGCGCGCATACGCGCCCAGCAGCGCGCGGTCGCACAGCAGGTTGATCCGGCGCGGAACGCCGCGCGCATGGCGGTGGATGCGCCGCATGGCCCGGCCGCCGAACGGCAGGTTGCCGCCGATGCCGGCCACTGCCAGCCGGTGGGCGATGTACTGCCCGGTTTCCTCGGCCGACAGCGCGCCGAGGTGGCAGCGGGCGATGATCCGCTGCGCAAGCTGCTCCAGCTCGGGCGCGGCCAGCATCGCGCGCAGCTCGGGCTGTCCGATCAGGATGATCTGCAGCAGCTTGCGCTCGTTGGTTTCGAGATTGGTCAGCAGGCGCAACTGCTCGAGCACGTCGGCCGAGAGGTTCTGGGCCTCGTCGATGATCAGCACGTTGTTCCGGTGCGAGGCGTGGGTCGCCAGCAGATAGATGTTGAGCGGATCGATGAAGTCCTTGACGGTGGCCGGACGGCCGGCCTCGCGCTCGACCGGCACGCCGAATTCGTCGCAGATCGACTGCAGCAGCTCGGTCACCGTCTGCTTCGGGTTGAAGATGTAGGCGACGTTGCAGTGCGCGGGAATCCGTTCGAGAAACAGGCGGCAGACCGTCGTCTTGCCGGCGCCGATCTCGCCGGTGAGCAGCACGAAACCGCCGCCGCCATCCAGGCCGTACAGCAGGTGGGCGAGCGCCTCGCGATGGCGCTCGCTCATGAAGACGTAGCGGGGGTCGGGCGCGATGGAAAAGGGGGCTTGCCCGAGGCCGAAGAAACGCGTGTACATGCTGCGAGGCTAGCATAAAGCCGCGCCCCGTTCGATCGCCGGGCACGGACGCGGCGGCGTCAGCCCGATACCGTTCGAGAAGCTTCAGGCAGCCTGCAGCGCGTCAGCGCAACCGGTGGCATGCCGGTCTTTCGCCTCAATGCGTCGCGGCCTGGGAGATTTCGGCGCTCCAATAGGAAGGCAGCGTGTCGTACGGGTTGGCGCCGGTGTCCGATGTCACGTACACGTTCCCGATGCCGTGCGTCGATGCGAACTGGACGATGTTCTGCATCTGACTCGTGCTGGCCGCATAGACGATGTTGACGAAGCGGTCGGCGGAATAGTTCGCCTGCCAGGCTGCCGGCCGGTAAGTCGCAAAAGCCTTGGCCTTCGACTCGAACACCACCAGGCTGTCGGCAACCGGAAGGCTGGCATAGATTTCCGGAACGCTGGTGCCCGGGTTGCCCATCACCCCGTACGCGGCGCTTCGACCCTTCACGTAGTTGTAGACCGACAGGTAGTAATTCAGGTTGGCGGAACCGGAATCGCTGGTCATCTCGTCGATGAAAAAACCATCGACGGGATAGAAGGCCAAATAGGTATTGATGTCGTTGGCGACGTCCGTGATCGGCCGGGTGCCGTAACTTGTGTGCACGTAGCCAAAGACCTTGCCGCCTGCCGCGTGCAGGTTGTTCACGGCTTGCAGATAGTTCGGATCGATCGCGGTGCCCGGACCGCTATTCGGATTCAGGATGGCGATCGTCGGCACGCTCTTGGCGGCAGTGTTGATTTGATTCCAATACCCGCCGGTCGCGCCGGGATAAAAATAAGCGGGTACGACGAGATTTTCGGCTGATGCCTGCCTGCTCTGGAAAACCCCGAGGGAAACGATGGCTGCCGCGAGTATGCCGGCCGCGCGAACGCGCTCGACGCGAAGAATTGTCATGAATCGCCTCTTGTCTGGACAGTCAGGCTGTCCGGTCATGGGCCTGCCTCATGGACTGCGGCAGGCAACTGGCTGACTTCCGAAGAAGTCCCTGTAGCTTTGCGTCACTGGGTCACCCCAGTTTTGCCATGCCGGCCCGATTGCCCGGGGCCGGCGTGCCCGATTATAGCCGTCGTTTTCCCAAAAGAAACAACATGACGTGGAAGCGGCGTTGCGGCGATCACTGAAGCAGGTGCCTGTCATGTCATGCCGCCCTGCTCCGAAAAACCGGGACAGCCCGGGTGCGGCTCAGGTGCAAGTCATGTGCGAAGGCGAGACAAGATCACGCTGAAGCAGCTGGCCGGATCGTGCAGCAAGGATTGAACGAGGAAGGACTGTCCAGTCGCCCTTCCTTGTCCGGCAGTGCCGCCAACCCCTAAAACTCTTCCCACTCTCCGCCGGTCGTTGCAGCCGTGGAAGCGAGTGGCTTTCGAACCGGCGCCTTTGCGATAGCGGTCTTGAGGTTACCCGTCAGCGCCTTGCTTGCAGCGCGCACCGGCGCGCCGGTGTTCGCACGGGCAGCCGGTCTTGGGAACGCCTGGGCGCCGCCGATCTGGAACACCGCCACCACCTGGGCCAGCTTGCCGGCCTGTTCCTGCATGCTCTCGGCCGCCGCCGATGCCTGTTCCACCAGCGCCGCATTCTGTTGCGTCACCTGGTCCATCTGCCCGATCGCCTGATT
>JBQCGO010000009.1:0-3348 GCA_051955575.1 Burkholderiaceae bacterium | reverse complement strand
TCCTGCAGGAAGGCGATGCCCAGTTCGTCGAGCAGCCACAGCACCTTTTGCACGTTGTTCGATGTCCTGCGGCCGAGCACGCGCAGCCTGTCGTCGTCGATGTCCATTCGTCCGGCCTCCTCGGGATGCGTGGGATAAGACGGCATGCCTGGGCCGGAACCTCCGGCCCGGGCATGCCGTGTCGGTTCCATTATTGCGCATTCGGCGCACCGCACCGGGCGAGGCCCGAAGCCGCGTCCGGCAATCGGGCGGACGCGGGCCCCAGACCGGTCACTGCGGTCACTGCTTGATCTGACCGGCCCAGTCCATGATGGCCTTGTTGACCTGCTCCGGCGTCCCGATCACCGCCGGGTGCGCCGCGCCATCGATCATCGCCAGCTCGGCGTCGCAGTTTTCGCAGCCGGGGCGCAGGGCGAGCAAGACGTTCCCCGCTTCAATCGACGATGAACAGGCGTGCGCCAACCGGAGACGACGAGCGGTGCGCTTCCGCATCGTCGGCGACCTGGTAGCTCATGCCCGGCGACAGCACGAACCGGCGCCCATCCTCCAGCTCGGTGTGCAATTCGCCGTCCAGGCACAGCAGGATGTGGCCCTTGCGGCACCAATGGTCGGCGACGTAACCCGGCGAATAATCGACGAGCCGCACCCTCAAATCGCCGAACTGCCGGGTACGCCAGATCGCGATACCCCGCTCGCCTCGATGCTCGATCGGCTCGACGCCGCTCCAGTCGGTGACGCCGAACGGCATGTCGCGCAAGTTCATTGCAGTCCTTTCAACGACAGGGGCATCGATGGCGCGCGATGGCCGGCATCTCCTGGAAACGCGTCGATCAGCGCGCCCAGCCTGCGCACCGCGCCGTCGATCCGCTCGTCCCACGGGTTGCCGCAGTTCAGCCGCAGGTAGTTTGTCATCCGGCCCGAGGCCGAGAACAGCACGCCGGGCATGAATGCGATGCCCTCGCGCAACGCGCGGCGATGCAGTTCGAGCGCGTCGACGTGTTCCGGCAGCCGCACCCATAGCGCCAGCCCGCCCTGCGGCCGATGGACCGCGCAGCCGGCCGGGAATGCGTCGGCGACCGCGTCGGACATCCGCGCGATGCGCTGGGCCAGCACGCGGCGCATCTTGCGCACATGGCCGTCGTAACCGCTGCCGCCGATGAACTCGGCCAGCACGCGCTGGAAGAAGTGACTGCTGAAGCCGCCGGACACCGTCTTCATGAAACGGATGCGTTCGATGTACTTGCCGGCGGCGACGTAGCCGACCCGCGTGCCGCTGCCGACCACTTTCGAGAACGACGAGCACAGCAGCACGTTGCCGGTGCGGTCCCAGGCCTTGACCGGGCGCGGCCGCTCGGCGCTGAAGCACAGCTCGCCGTAGACGTCGTCCTCGATCAGCGGCACGTCGTATTGCGACACCAAGGCGGCGAGACGCTGCTTGGCGTCGTCGGACAGCACGCAGCCGGTCGGGTTGTTGGCGTTCGGGATGAACAGGCAAGCCTGCACCAGGTTTTCCTTCAGCGCCAGTTCCAGTGCGTCGATCGACAGGCCGGTCGCCGGATGCGTCGGGATCTCGAGTGCCTTCATGCCGAGGCTTTCGATCATCTGCAGCAGCACGAAATAGGTCGCTGCCTCGACCGCGATCGTGTCGCCGGGCTTGGCGACCGCGCGCAGCGCGAGACTGATGGCCTCGGTGCAGGAATGGGTGGCCAGCACCTCGGCCGGGTCCAGCGCGCCCCAGTCGAGCGCGCGGCGCGCAACCTGACGCGCGAAGACCGGCTCGTTCGATTCGACGCAGCTCTCGCGCGTCAGCAGCGCCGGGTGGCGGCGCGCGACCGAGGACACGATGCGCTGCAGCCGCTTGACCGGCATCAGTGCGTCCGGCGGCCAGGTCGGCCCGAGCTGCACCAGCCCCGGCGCCTCGTTCGCATGCAGCACCTGCATCAGCAGGTTGTTGATGCCGACGTAGGTCGGCTTGTCGAGCAGCGGCGCGGCGGCCGGCACGGGGATCGCGTGCGGATGCAGGCGACGCCGGACGTAGAAGCCGGCCTGCGGACGCACATCGACCAGGCCGCGATGCTCGAGCAGCCGCATCGCCTGCATCACGGTGCCGATCGAGACCCGCTTCTGCTGCGACAGGTGACGCACCGACGGCAGCCGGTCGCCGGGCGCGAACACCCGGCCGTCGATCAGCGCGCCGAGCTCGTCGGCGAGGTGTTCGTAGAGGTTCGAGGAGGTGTTCATGGACACATTCTGCGATGAAGCGCCGGCGGCACGATAGATACAGTCGGGCTGTTTTTCGACAGGCACAGTTTGCTCCGACCGCAACTGTATCGCTACAGAATTCGCGCCGCTGCGTCTGTCCCGGCGCGCCGGGCCGGCCTACGATGGATCATCGCCGAAACGACCGGAGACCAAGATGTCCAGCCGTCCGCATACCGCTGCCGGGCCCGACCTGACGCTGTCGGGGCCGTTGCTCCATCCGCTGCGCAATGCGCGCGGCCACCGGATCGAATGCCTGTCCGGCCGCGCGCTGATCACCGCCTACGACATGCACGCCGACATCGAACTCGTTTGCGGCCAGGTCTTCCTGGTGCCGAACGACGGATTGGTGCTGATCGAGGGTGCGGATCGATGCCGGTTGCGCATCCGGACGGCGCCCGTGCAGCCCGGAAGACCGGCCGGGACGCCGGCGATCGTTGCGCTGCGTGCTGTCCGTGTCGCCCGCGCGGCGCTGCGGGACGCCGTCCGCCTGCTCGGACGACTGCCGTCGGGCGGCCGTTCGTAACGCCTGCCGAGCGCCTACAGCCGTGCCGCGATCAGCCGGCCGAGCTTGGCGATTCCTTCCTCGATCTTTTCCGGCGGCACCGTCACGAACGACAGGCGCAGCGTGTTGTGCGCCGGCGCGTTCGCGTAGAACGGCGCGCCGGGCACGAACGCGACGCCTTCCTCGACCGCATCCTTCAGCAAGTCCATCGTGTCGATCTGCGGCGGCAGCGTCGCCCAGATGAACATGCCGCCGTCCGGACGGGTCCAGCTTGCGCTCTTCGGAAAATGCTTCGCCAGCGCGGCCAGCATCGCATCGCACTGTCGGGCATAGAGCACGCGGATGGTCGGGATATGGGCATCGAGGAAGCCGTCCTTGACCACCTCGTGCACCACCATCTGCGTGACCTGCGCGGTGTGCAGGTCGGCCGCCTGCTTGGCCTGCTCCAGCTTCCTGACCAGCGGCACCGGCGCAACCAGGTAGCCGAGCCGGATGCCGGGCGTCAGCACCTTCGAGAACGAGCCCATGTAGACCACGCCTTCCGGATGCATCGTCAGCATCTTCGGCAGCGGCTCGGCGCGGTA
>JBQCGO010000008.1:0-6354 GCA_051955575.1 Burkholderiaceae bacterium | reverse complement strand
GCGCACGGCGCCTGGGCGCGCACCCGCTTCACCGCGCCGGCGATCGCGCTCGCCACCGGGCTCGACTATTTCGACAACGCGATCTTCTCGTTCTTCGTGGGCTATATCGCCGCCGGCCTGCACGCCTCGCCGGACGAACTGGTGTGGTCGTCGAGCGCCTATGCCGCCGCGGCGGTGCTCGGCATCCTGCAGCAGCAATGGTGGGTCGAACATGCCGGGTACCGGCGCTACATCGCCGGTTCCCTGCTGCTGTATGCGCTCGGCGCGCTGCTGTCCGCCTCGTGCGACACGCCGCTCGAACTGGCGTTCGCGCGCGGCGTGCAGGGGTATTTCATCGGCCCGATGATGGGCGCCTGCCGCATCCTGATCCAGCGCCGCTACACCGGCGACGAGCGCAGCGGCGCGATCCGCACGTTTCTGGCGCTGATCATCGTCGGCAGTGCGCTGGCGCCGCTGATCGGCGGCTCGCTGGTCGCCCGCTTCGGCTGGCGCGCGCTGTTCGGCTGCACCGTACTGCCGGCGATCGCCTTCGCCGGTTTTGCGCTGGCCATCCTGCCGAAATCGGTCAACGCGGAACGGCGCGAACGCCGGCCGCTGCATTTCCGGGCCTACCTGCTGTTCGCGTTCTCGCAAGGCATGTTGCAGATCGCGATGCAGCAGGTCCGCGTCGAGCACCCGCTCGACGTTTCCCTGCTGATTCTTTCGGCGGCCGCCGGCGTCTTCGCGCTCGCCTGGTTCGTCCGCCACCAGTGGCGCCACCCGGCGCCTCTGGTGCGGCTGCACGCACTGCGCGAGGCGACCTTCCGCACCGGCCTTGCGCTGTACGCGTTCTACTACTGCCTGGCGACCGTGTTCAGCTTCCTGACCGCGCGCCTGCTGGAAGAAGGCCTGGGCTATCCGGTGGAGCACGCGGGGCAGTTCGTCGGCGGCCTGGCACTGGTTTCCACGGGCGCGCTGTTCGTCTACTTCCGCTACGCGAAGCTGCTGCCGCACAAGAAATGGATCATCGTGCCCGGCTTCGCGATCGCCGCGCTGGCGGCGGCCTGGATGTCGAGCGTCGCGCCGGACGCCGACCGCTCGGCCCTGGTCGGCCCGCTGCTGCTGCGCGGCCTGCTGCTGCTGTTCATCGTCCTGCCGGTCGGCAACGTGACGTTCCGGATCTTCGACATCGAGGAATTCGGCCACGGCTACCGGCTGAAGAACATCGTGCGGCAGATGACGATCTCGTTCGCGACGGCGGCGATGATCCTGTTCGAGCGGCATCGCTTCGTGCTGCACCAAACGCAGCTCGGCGGCCTCGCCGATCCGGAGGCGCTGACGCGGCAGGCGGGATTCCTCGCCGCCGTCGACGGCTTCCACGTACTGGTCGGCGTGGCGATCTGCGGCGGCATCTTCGCGATGCTGCAAAAACGCGTCGACTGAGGCGCGTCGACCGAAACTAGATCGGCATCAGTTGCAGGTCGAACGCGCGTTCCACGAACCACACCGAGGCAATGACGGCGATGACCAGCGAGCCGGCGACAAACACGCCCTGCCGGTACAGCCGGGTCTCGCGCAGGCTGAACGCGATCGGCAGGAACACCGCGACGATCGCGAACTGCCCCACTTCGACGCCGAGATTGAACGCCAGCAACGCCAGCAGCAGCGTCTGCTTCGGCAGGCCGAGGTCGGCCAGCACGTTGGCGAAGCCGAAGCCATGGATCAGCCCGAACACCAGCGCCGCCACCCAGCGCCGCTCCTTGACGATCGGGAAGACGTTGTTCAGCGCCGCGACGATCACCGTCGCCGCGATGCCGGCCTCGACCCAGCGCGCCGGCAGCGACACTACGCCGAGCGTGGACAGCGTCAGCGTCACCGAATGCGCCAGCGTGAACGCGGTGACGATCTTCAGCACGTCGACCATCGAGTTGCGGAAGCTCGGCGACGGCTGGCGCTCCCGGCCGCCCGAGACGAACACCGCCGGCAGCAGCAGCGAGAACAGGAACAGCAGGTGGTCGTAGCCGGTCCAGATGTGGTGGATGCCGAGCGTCAGGTATTCGACGAAGGTCTCGCCGATGCTCTTGCCGGCCACCGAGAAGGTTTGCGCGGTGTGCGCCGGGTCGAACACGCCGGTCGAGGTGGCCGTGCCGGCGACCAGCTTCAGCAAGCCCTTGTGCTGCGGGTCGAGGTCGAACAGCAGGTCGTAGCGCACCGCCAGCTTGCGGACCGCGGCCGGGCAGGTGCCGGCGAAGCGCAGCACGTCGTAGGCGCCGTCGCTGTGGCGGTCCACCAGTTGCGCCTCGGGGCGGACCTCGCAGCGCGCGCCGTCGCTCTCCAGCGTCAGCCGCGACAGCGCGTAGGCGGCGACGGCGGCATGGCGCGCGCGCAATTCGTTCCAGGTGATCTCGCCATTGCCGTCGGCGTCGAGGCCGACCGCCATCTCGAGGTCGCGCAGCGCGATGTCCCATTGTCCGTGGATGGTGTTGCCGTCCACGCGCAGCGTCAGGTAGCTGTCGCTGAACTTGTCGGCGCGCGCCGCGCCGCTCCAGGCGAGCAGCAGGAAGAAGGCGAGGCAGAGTCGCAGGATGCTTTTCATCGTTGTCCCTGTTGTCACTATCCGCGCGGCTTGCCGAGTTTGTCGAGCGGCGCGCGCAGCCGCGTGTCTTCCAGACCCGTCTCGTCGAGCCAGGCGAGCACCGGCCTGGCGGCCTGCCGGTCGCCCGCCGCCGCGGCGGCACGCAGCAGGATCAGCACGTCGGCCGGCTCCTTCTGTACTTCCCAGTTGAGCAGGGCGACTTTGAGCGCCTGCGCCGGGTCGTTCATCAGGTCGAGTTCGAAACGCGCCTGTTCGCGCCGGTGGATCGTGTCGCCGCGCATCACCGCTGCGTCGAAGCGCTGCTTGAGCATGTCGCGGTAGCGCGCGGCATCCGGCGAGCCGGTCTGTTTCAGCGCGATCGCGTAGCGCAGCAGCAGCGTGTCGATCCGGCTCTTGCCGTCGAGCAGCGACACCACTTCGCGCGGCCGGTCGTGTTTCAGGAGGAAATCGGAATAGGCGGCCAGCAGGTAGTTGTCGGACGGATCGGCGGCGAGCGCGGCGCGGAAGTGGCGCTCGGCGTCTTTCGGCTTGCCGAGCCGCTCGGCCATTTCGGCCAGCAGCGTCGAGGTCCAGTCGAAGATGGCCGGATCGACGCCGCGCCCGTCCGGCATCGCCCGGTCCAGCCGCAGGTAGGCTTCCTGCGCGTGGCCGGACAGACTGCGCACGCCGGCCACGCAGGTCAGCACGACCAGCGGCGCGGCCTGGCCGTTCAGCTTCGCGCAACTGGCCTCGGCCTGCGGATACCGGCCCAGCACCTGCAGGATGGTCGCGCGGGTCAGCCAGGCCTGCGCGTCGTCCGGGTCGCTGCGTACCACCGCGTCGAGGTCGGCCAGCGCCGGCTGGAACTGGTGCGTGCTTTGCAGCAGCGTTGCGCGCATCACGCGCGCGGGCAGCGGCGGATCGGGCAGCGACCACCACGGCTTCAAGGCATGCTGCGCATAGCCGAGATAGCGCGGGTCGCCGCCGTCGTGCCAGACGTTGATGTAGGCGCGGGACAGTTCGACCGCGACGTCGAGATTGTTCGGATCGGCATCCAGCCGGGCGCGCAGGCGGCGCAGGTTCTGCTGCGCCGGGTCGTTGCGGCTGGGAAGGTGTTCGAGGACGGTGCTGCCGTCGGTCGGCACATAAGGTTCGGCCAGTGCGCCGCCGGCCATGGCGAACAGCATCGCCGCGGCGGCCACGGCCTTCTGCATCGGCAGGAAGGGAACCCGGCACATCGCACTCTCCTCCGGAATCGAATGATGCGTGTCTCTGCGTGAAAACCGCCCGCCGTGGGAACACGGCGGGCGGATCGTCCGGCGCGTCGGGGAGCGCCGCGCCGGTCGTCGCCGCGTCGTCTTAGCTGACCGGCGACGGCTCGGTGGTTTCCGGCGTGGTGGCAGTCACCGCGTCGATCGAGACCGGCTCCGCGGTGTCCGAGGTGCCGGCGATGATTTCCATCACCCGGGTCACGAAGCTGTCCACGCTCGCGGTCGGCACCGAAGGCACTCCCGGGCCGTCGTCGCCGCCGCCGCACGCCGCCAGGGCGGCGCAGGCACCGGCTATCGCCAGATATCGTTTCATCATAGTCTCCTTTCCTTGAAAAACGCCGGGATGCGCAAAGTCAATGCGCGAGCGAGTTGGTCAGCGGCGTCTTCAGGTACGGGAACGCATTGTCGAAGAAAGTGCTGTCGAGGTAGGCGCCGTCCGTGAAGTCGAGGTTGCCCGACGGTGCGTCCGACGCCATGCAGCCGATACCGAGCGTGCACAGCCGGCCCATCGCGACCCGCAGCTCGATGTCCACCACGTCGTCGCCGGGACGCCGGCCGTTCGGGAAGCCGGCACTGTCACCGCCGATCACGCCGAGCCGGTTCTGCGTCGCGCTGACCGCCGTCGTCGTGTTCAGCCGCAGCATCTCGGACGGCGTCACGCTGGCCGGCTTGTTCACGCCCGGCACGCCGGTCAGGAACGCGGTGACGAGGTCGTTGCGCGGGAAGTTGGTCGGCGCCTTCACGCCCGCGCTGGCAAACAGCGTTTCCACCAGTGCCGGCAACGTCGGATTGGTGACGTAGTCGGCGAACTGCGCGTCGTCCTTCGGTTGGCTGGCATTGAACTTGTTCTTGTCCTTCAGGCCGATCACGACTTCATTGACCAGCGGCATGCCCAGGCGCGAAACCTGGGTCCAGGCGCCGCCTTCCTTGGAGGCCGACAGTCCCTGCGGCGACGGATTGACCAGCCGTCCCTGCCGCACGCTGGCGGTGGTCCAGCCGCCGATCACCGGCTCGGTGCCGTTGGTCAGGCAGGCGGTCGGCACTTCCATCTCGATCGCGGTGACGTTCTTTTTCGCCAGCGAGTCCTGCGCGTTGCTTTCGGCGTTCGCGCCCAGTTGCGTCGCCGGAATCGCGATGTTGATCAGGTCGAAGGTCTCGCCGAGGTTCACCACGAACGGGTCCTTGCGCTGGCCGACGAACATCCGGGCCGGCGTGCCGCAGCCCGGGATATTGACCGTGTAGATGTGCTTCGCGGCATAGCCCGCGTAGTCGGAAATCGACTTGTTGCCGATGTTGTCGACCGGCTTCTCGAACGTGGTGCCGCCGCCGTTGGCGTTGGTCACCGCCTGCCGCATGCCCGAACGGCGGTCGCCGCGCACCACCGTCACCGAGTAGGTCTCGCGCCGGTTCAGCGCGGCCGAGCCGGGACTGTTGATGTCGCCGGAGCCGTTGATGATCAGCGGGATCGACACCTTCTTGCCGCCGACGGTCAGCTGGTTGTCGTTGTTGATCTCGTTGAAGCGGAACTGGAAGGTCAGGTCTTCCTTCGCGTCGCCGTTGTTGTCGATGTGGATCTCGTACAGCGCGTCCGGGTCCATCGCGTAGTAGTTCGGACCGGCGCCCGGGTCTTCCAGCGGAATGTAGTCCGCGATCAGCGTGGTGTAGGCGGATCGGCCCGCCTCGTAGCTGCGGAACATGTAGAAATCGGTGCCGTCCACCTTCGGCATGCGCGTCAGGAACGGCGCCTCGCGGTGGCTGGACGCGGCGGCCGGCATCGCGGCCATTCCCATCACGGCGCCCAGCAGCAGGCCGACACCGGCCGCGGTCTTCGTCTTGTAAGTCAACATGGCTCTCTCCTCTGGTTTGGATACGTCTTCCCGGTACCACGGAGCTTGTACGCGGCCGCCCTGGCGGCGGATGCACAAAACGACAAGCTTTTTGCGGAGGAAGGGAGACCGCGGGGAAAATGGCCGTCGGGCAAGAAAAGACCGGGCGGGATGAGGCCGGAGAAAAGCCGGACGCCGGCCCCGCAAGGCACCGGCCGCTGCCCGTGCAGACGCGCCGGGCGGAACGGCGCCGCATCGCTTACAGCATCTGGTCGCTGGTCGGCGCGTCGTAGTCGTCGGGCGGCAGAATGCCGTCGACCGCGGTCAATGCGCCCCGGCAGAACAGCAGCAGGCTGGCCGCGCACAGCAGGAAGGCGATCCGCGCGAACCAGGCGGAACCGCCGCCTCGTCTGGGACCGGCACCGGCGTCCGCGGCATGCCGCCGGCTCTGCGCCAGGTCGGCCAGCAGCGTGGCGACGCCCGCCGCGACCAGGCCAAGCACGAAATCACGCAGCGAGCGCTGCAGCGACGCGAAATCGACGATGTCCGCGATCCGGTCGATGCTGGCCACCATGCCGACCACCGCGCCGCCGTTCAGCAGGAACAGCGTCCTGAACACCTTGCCCGCCATCGCGACCAGCGCCCTGTCGGCCTCGATCCTGCGCTGTTCGTCGAATTCCATGCTCATGCATTCCTCGTCGCT
>JBQCGO010000007.1:0-10888 GCA_051955575.1 Burkholderiaceae bacterium | reverse complement strand
CGCCCATCAGGATGCGCAGGTCGCGAATGCTCAGGTCGCTGACTTCGTGCATGCGGATCAGCAGCGAGGCGCCGACCGGCAGGCGACGGTGGCGAATCTTGCTGATCACCGGCGGCGCGACTTCGAGTGCCCGGGAAAGCGCGGCGTCGTTCTTGAGGCTCAGCTTTTCGATCAGCGAATCAAGCAGATGATTCGGATCGTAGGCAACCTGGTCTTCGAGGCGGTTCTTGTTGCTGCCGTTGGTGTGCGTAGTCATGGTGGCGAGGTCCGTGAAAATTGGTGAAAGCGGTCCGGCAACGTCGCATGCGAGGGCTCCCCGGAACTTGTTGCTTGGATGGCCGGGCTGCATGATGGTTGCATTATAAAATCATTTTTATTTCAATCTTCGTAATGTTGTTGATTAGCAATATAGTGAACAAATTCCAAAGACACAACTAATGTTTCATGAACAATCGTCACTATCCCGGCTTAATTTACTTTTAACAATATTGATGAAATTTAACGACGATTCTAGCGACTGACAACCATATAAATTTGATAATTCGCAACGGCTGTCGCGAATCGTTACAGAAATTTTCGGCTTGATACAGAACCCGAAATTCCCGCGTCCCGCTTCGCTTACGGCGGTTGGGACGCCACGCGCCGCCCGCTTCTCCCGGTTTCCGGTTACGCCGGCGTGTCGTCCGACACGGCTTTCGAAGCGACGTGACCGGCTTGCCGGATCAGTCGTCCTGCAAGCCGAGCGCTTCCCAACCGGCGGCTCCCAGCGCCCGCAACCGGCGCATGTTGCTCTCCACGATGTCGTCGGCATCCGGTATTGCCTCGACGGCGCGAGTGACGCTGTCCTCGCGCAACAGATGCAGGATCGGATGCGGCGAGCGGTTGCTGCAATTGGTGATATCGTCCTCGCCCGTGCCGGCGAAGCGGTATGCCGGATGGAAGCTTGCCAATTGGAAAACGCCATCGAAGCCGAGTGCCGAGATGGCGGTTTCGGCGACGTCGAGGAACGCGTTGTAATCGTCGAAGTCGTGCAGCACGTACGGATGGACCAGCAGCGTGGTGTCGATCAGGTCGGGATCGCCGCGATGAAGGACGTTCAGTTCGTCGACGAAATCGCGCAGCAGGGCGTCGGTATCGGTGGCGTCGCTGCACCGGAAACGGATCTGCCCGCGCACCCGTACCGCCTTCGCGAACGGACAGAGATTGAGGCCGATGACGGCCTTGTCGAGCCAGCGTCGCGTATCGGCCAGGGCTTTATCGGGCGGAATGATCTGCATGGGCGGAATCCGGCGGTTCGAGTGTCGTACCCGTCGGCAGCGGCCAGCGGGAATGAACGAGAGGAAAAAAAGACATGGCGCTGAAGGCCACGATTTTCAAGGCATCGCTGCAGATCGCGGACATCGATCGCCACCACTACCAGACGCATGCGCTGACGATGGCCAGACATCCGTCGGAAACCGACGAGCGCATGATGGCGCGCCTGATCGCCTACGCGCGCCACGCGGACGATGCGCTGACCTTCGGCAAGGGCTTGTCGGACGCGGACGAGCCTGATCTCTGGCAAAAGGATCTCACCGGCGCGATCACCCTGTGGGTCGAGGTCGGGCAACCCGACGAGCGGCGGATTCTCAAGGCTTGCGGCCGCGCTGCGCAGGTGATCGTCTACGCCTACGGCGCGAGCGTGCCGATCTGGTGGGACGGCATCCGGCACAAGCTCGATCGCCTCGGCAACCTGACGGTGCTGCGGGTTCCGCCCGATGCGACCCGCGACGCGGCGGCGCTCGCCCGGCGCACGATGCAGCTCCAGTGCACGATCCAGGACGGCGCGATGTGGCTGGGAGACGACCGGCTCACGGTACAGGTGGAATGCGCGGCGCTTTCCGCGCCGGCGCGCTGAAGCAGCGGCTCAGCGGCTCACGAATCAGCGACTCGTGACGGGCGCCGGATCGGCGACGGTCCGTTCGAGGTCGAGACTGCGCGCACTGCGCACCGCGCGGCCCAGATCGACCACCGACATCGCGTAGAAGTAGCTGCGGTTGTAGCGCGTGATCGCGAAGAAGTTTTCGCCGCCGAGCCAGTATTCGGTCGGCTCGAAACCGTTCTGCAGATCGACCAGTCCGAAGCGCATGTCTTCCGGCACCGGAGCCGGCGTGCGGACGCCGGCCTTGCGGAATGCGTCGGGCAGAAACTTGGCTTCTAGACCTTGGTTCAGAAACGATTCCCAGCCGTTCGCGCCGTCCGGCTCTGCCGGGGCGACGGCCGGAAACACGATCGGCTCGCCGCGTTTCCAGCCGTGCACCATCAGGTAGTTGGCGACGCTGCCGATCGCGTCGACCGGCGAGTTGCGCAAGTCGATGCGGCCGTCGCCGTCGAAGTCGACCGCGTACCGCAGGATCGCGCCCGGCATGAATTGCGGCCAGCCGATCGCGCCGGCGTACGAGCCGAGCAGCGAGAACGGATCGATGCCGGCATCGCGCGCGAACAGCAGCGTGTTTTCCAGTTCACCGCGGAAAAACGCCATGCGCGCCTCGCGCGTCGGCGTGTCGGGGTAGTCGAAGGCGAGCGTGGCGATTACGTCCATCACGCGGAAGTTGCCGGTGTTGCGGCCGTACAGCGTTTCCACGCCGAGGATGCCGACGATGATTTCCGCCGGCACGCCGTACTGTCGCTCGGCGCGCTCCAGCGCGTCGGCGTGCTCGTTCCAGAAGCGCACGCCGGCATCGATGCGTACCGGCTCGACGAAGCGGGCGCGATAGACGCCCCAGTTCTTCGGCTTGCTGGCCGGCGCCGGCTTGATCAACTGGATGGCCGCGTCGACGTGGCGCGCGCGGTTCATCATGGTTTCCAGCGCGGCACGGTCGAAACCGTGGCGCGCGACCATGTCGTCGATGAAGAGGGACACGCTGCGCCACTGGGCGAAGCCGGCGAATTCGTCTTCCTGCGGCTTGGCCGGCACCGCATGCTTTGCCGGGTGCGGGGCGGGCGCTTTCGCATGGTGGACAGGCTTCGCGGACAACGTGCCGCAACCGGCGAGCAGGACGGCTGCGACGCACAGCGGGGCGGCGCGGAACAACGGGAAGCGGATCATCGGCATCGGGCGAGACTGGACTTGAGGGCGGCGAGCAGCGCGGCGCGCGAGGTGCGGTCGGCGCCGGGAACGCCGTAGCGGGCGGTTTCGTACAGTGTCAGGAACCGGGAGGCGGCTTCTCTGGCTTCGGGGGACAGCGGCGACGGCGCCGCCGCAACGCGTCTGCGGTAGGCGCGCGGGCCTTCGTGAAGGTCGCGTCGCAAACCGCGCTGCGCCATCTGCGAGCAGAAGGCCGAGTATAGACGATCGACCGGATCGCTCCGCGTGCGCTCGCGCAGCAGTGGCAGCGTCGCAACAGCGATCGCGATGCCGCCGAGCGCGACCATCAGCAGCGTCAGGATGCGCCAGTCGGCATCGGGGAAGCCGAGCCGGCCGGCCAGGTTTTTCTGCCGCTCCGCCGAATAGTTCAGCACCCACTGGTTCCATGCGGTGGCTGCGGCTTCCCAGCGATCGCGCAGCGCGGTCAGCGGCGAACGGAGCCAGCCGCCTTCCAGCGCCGCCAGCGGGCCGAATCCGTTCGCCGGCAGCACGCTGCGCAGGTTGTGCTCGATGCGCTCCGGCGCCACCGCGGCGGTCGGGTCCACGCGGATCCAGCCGCGTCCCGGCAGCCAGACCTCGGCCCACGCATGGGCGTCGGACTGGCGCACCGTCATCATGCCGTCGACCGGATTGATCTCGCCGCCCTGGTAGCCGGTCACCACCCGCGCCGGGATGTCGTGTGCGCGCATCAGCACCACGAAGGCGCCGGCATAGTGCTCGCAAAAGCCGGCGCGGGTCGAGAACAAAAACTCGTCGACGCCGTCGCGCCCGAGCAGCGGCGGGTCCAGCGTGTAGCGGAACGGCTGGTCGCGGAAATAGCGCAGCACGGCCTGGACGAGGGCGAAATCGTCGGCGCTCTGCGCGCGCAGCCGGCTTGCGAACTCCATGGTCTGCGGGTTGAATCCGGGCGGCAATTGCACCCATTCGCGCAACTGCGCCGGCACGGCATCGGCCTGCAGCACATAGTCGGTCTGCGACACCATGTCGTAGCGCACCCGCGTGTCGACCGGGCGCATCGACAGCAGTTGCAGATCGGGTGCGACGATGGCGGCGTTGCCGCGCAATTGCGGCGGGGACAGCGGCGCATCGAGCGCGTACAGCCAGCGGTTGCGGCTCGGTTCCAGCGTCACCCGGTAATGCAGCGCCGGCCCCTGCGTGCGCAGCGAGGTCGTGCCCGCCGCCAGCGGCCGCTGGCGCCAGGTGCGGCCGTCGTAGTCGCTCAGCACCGCGCCGCGCCAGTAGCGCAGCGCCTTCGGCGGCGGCGGATCGGCGAATTGCACCTGGAACGCGATGTCGTCCGACAGCGCCAGGTGCGCGATGCTGCCGGGCGACATGGTGTCGGACAGGCCGGTGCCGCTGCCGCCTCCGCCCGGCGTGCCCCACAGCGGCCCTTCGACGCGCGGGAACAGCAGGAACATGACGACGGTCAGCGGCGCGGCCAGCAGGACGATGCGCGCGGCAAACCGGAGCCGCCGTCCCAGCGGCGGCGCCGACGGACCGTACTGGAACGACAGTTGCGCGGCGAGGATGGCGATCACCGCGCAGACGATCGCCAGCGCGGTGAGCATCGTCTGCGCGTAGAAGAACGTGGTGAGCATCAGGAAGAAGGCGAGGAACACGACCACGAACAGGTCGCGCCGCGCATGCATCTCCAGCAATTTGAACGCCAGCAGAAGGGCCAGCATCGTGACGCCGGCATCGCGTCCGACCAGCGTGCCGTGGGTGGCGAACACGCCGCCCATCGCGCCCAGCGCAATCGGCAGCAGCAGCCAGCGCGGCGGCATGCGGTTGCCGCGCCATGTGATCCAGCCGCGCCAGGCGAGCAGGGCCGCCGCCGTCGCCGAGGCCCAGAGCGGCAGGTGCCGCGCGTGCGGCAGCAGCACCAGCAGGCAGGCGCCGATCAGCAGCAGCGCGTCGGACTTGTCGCGCGAGACGATGGTGGTTGCCGTCCCGCGTGACGCGGCAACGCGGGAAAACGGGGACCGCCGTTCGACAGGGCGCGTCATCGTCAGCCGCCCTCGTGCAGCGCCAGCGCGCGCAGGCAGGCGTGCCGGTGGGCCGGGCCGAGGCCGGCATCGAACGCCGTCGCGCCCAGCCGGAACGCGTAGGGCAGGCCGCGCGCCTCGGCGTCCAGCACCCAGCGCGTCATGCGCGACAGCCGGCGTTCCGCGTTCATCGTGCGCGGCAGCCGGTCGTAGTCGAGGCAGAGCGTGACACCGCCGCTGCCGGCGAAGTGCTTGGTCAGCAGCGTGCCGCCGGCCGCGTCGTCCAGTCGCGCGATCTGGCGCCAGGCGAGATGCTTGAGCGAGTCGCCGGGCTGGTAGGCGCGGATGCCGGCGAAGTCTTCCTCGCCGCCGTCGCCGTTGCCTTCGTCGCCGCCGCCGGCGACCGGCAGCGGCGGCGCGTCCGGCTCGGGCTGCGGATAGACCAGGATGCGCAGGTCGGGGTACCAATAGCTCCACGCGCGCAGCAGGCCGAGCGGGAAGCGGGTCTGCAGCCGCACGCGCGGCGCGGCCAGCCAGCCGCGTTCGATCGCCGGCAGCGACAGCAGCGCGAGACCGACCGACTCCGCCGGCACGTCGACCGTTTGTTCGACGTTTCCGAGGCCGCCGCCGGCGAAGCCGACGCGGATCGCATAGCGGTCATGCCGACGGCGGTTGATCAGGCGCAGCTCGATCTGCGCGTGCTCGCGGGCGAATACCGGCTGCGCGCGGCCCGGCGCGAGATGCAGGTGCGCGAGATTGCGGAAGGCGAGGTGCATGTCGATCACCGCGCAGGCGGCGATCAGGAAGGTCAGCGCGAAGCCCAGACTGAGCGCGTAGTTGATCGAACCGACGAACAAGAGCGTCAGCATCAGCGCGAACGCGAGGCCGGCGCGCGTGGGCAGGATGAAGACGCGTCGCTGGTTCAGAAAGACTTCGCCGGCTTCCGGCGCGACGGCGCGGAACAGCCAGCGGTCGAACCGGGCGCGCAGCGGCGACGACGCGGCGAGCATCGGGTCACACCGGGACCGATTTCATCCACTGCGCCAGCAGTTCGCGGCTGCCGAGCGCCGCGCCGCCGGGCGTCTTCATCGGCCGAAGCCGGTGCGCGGCGACCGGGATCAGCACCGCCTGGACATCTTCGGGGATCACGTGGTTGCGGCCTTCCAGCGCGGCCCAGGCGCGCGCCGCCTGCAGCAGCGCGATCGCGGCGCGCGGGCTGATGCCGTCGGCGAACTGCCCGCACTGGCGCGACGATTGCGCCAGCGCCTGCACGTAATCGATCAGCGCCTCGGACGCGTGGATGCCGCGCAGCGAGGCGCGCGCGTCGATCAGCTCTTCCGGTTGCATCACCGTCGGCAGCGTGCGCAGCAGCGCGCGGCGGTCGTCGCCCATCAGCAGCGCGCGCTCGGCGGCCGCGTCCGGGTAGCCGAGCGAGACGCACATCAGGAAGCGGTCGAGCTGGGATTCGGGCAGCGGGAAGGTGCCGATCTGGTGCGACGGGTTCTGGGTAGCGATCACGAAGAACGGCTCGGGCAGGTCGCGCGTGGTGCCTTCGGCAGTCACCTGCCGCTCTTCCATCGCTTCCAGCAGCGCCGACTGCGTCTTCGGCGTGGCGCGGTTGATCTCGTCGGCCAGCAGCACCTGGGTGAACACCGGGCCGGGGTGAAACACGAAGCCGCAGGTCTCTCGGTTGAAGATCGAGATGCCGACCACGTCGGCCGGCAGCAGGTCGCTGGTGAACTGCAGCCGGTTGAAGCGCAGGCCGAGCGAGATCGCCAGCGCGTGTGCGAGGGTGGTCTTGCCGACGCCGGGCAGATCCTCGATCAGCAGGTGGCCGCCGGCCAGCAGGCAGACCAGCGCCTGGCGGATCTGACGTTCCTTGCCGACGACGATCCGGCTGACCTGCTGGGCGACGGCATGGACCTTGGCGAACATGGAGTTTCCGTGGGCGGTTGAAGCGAAGGGGAAGGCCGGCGCGGCCGTGCCGGCGAACGCGGAACGTCGCGGGCGATGTCCGATACACTATCCCGATTCTATTCGAGAACAACGGGCTTGGGAGCATCGGCCCCGACCGACATGGCCACCGGTTTCTATACCCATCCCGACTGCAGCCGCCACGAAATGGGATCGTGGCATCCCGAATCGCCGGCGCGATTGCAGGCGATCGAGGATCAGCTGATCGCCAGCCGCATCGACGCGCTGCTGGAGCGGCGCGAGGCGCCGGCAGCCGACGTCGCGACGATCGCGCGCGTGCATACGGCGGGGGCGATCGCGACGGTGCGCGACGGCGTCAATAGCTTGGCCGCATCCGGAGAGCCGTACCGCGCGATCGACCCCGACACCGCTCTGTGCCCGCATACCTGGAACGCGGCGCTGCGCGCGGCCGGCGCCGCGGTGGCGGCAACCGACGCGGTGATCGCCGGCGAACTGGAGAACGCGTTCTGCGCGACGCGCCCGCCCGGCCACCACGCGCGGCCGTCGACGCCGATGGGCTTCTGCATGTTCAACAACGTCGCGATCGCGGCCCGTCACGCGCTCGACGCGCACGGGCTGGAGCGGGTGGCGATCGTCGACTTTGACGTGCACCACGGCAACGGCACCGAGGAAGCATTCGCCGACGATCCGCGCGTGCTGATGGTCAGCTTCTTCCAGCATCCGTTCTACCCGTACAACGGCACCGCGCCGAAGACCGACAAGGCGGTCAACGTGCCGGTGCCGGCCTATAGCGGCGGCGACATGATCCGCCAGCTGGTCTCGGAGCGCTGGCTGCCGGCGCTGGAAGCGCACCGGCCGCAGATGCTGTTCGTCTCGGCCGGCTTCGACGCGCACCGCGAGGACGACCTCGGTCAGCTCGGTCTGGTCGAAGCCGACTACGCGTGGCTGACGCGGCAGATCATGGACGTCGCCGCGCGCCATGCCGACGGGCGCATCGTCAGTTGCCTCGAAGGCGGCTACAACCTGTCGGCGCTCGCGCGCAGCGTGGTCGCGCATCTGAAAGTGCTGGCCGCGCTCGACTGAAACGGCCGCCGCGGAACGGCGCACCGTACAATGGCGCCCGTCGTTCCGTTCCCTCCTTCCCCACCGAGCATCCCGCATGTCGATCCAATGGTTCCCCGGCCACATGAACGCCGCCCGCAAGAAGGCGGCCGAGTCGATGGAAAAGACCGACCTCGTGATCGAGGTGCTCGACGCGCGGCTGCCGCAGGCCAGCAGCAACCCGATGATCGAGCAGTTGCGCCTGTTCCGGCAGCGGCCGTGCCTGAAGATCCTGAACAAGAGCGATCTCGCCGACCCGGCCGCAACGCAGGCGTGGATCGCGCACTACCAGAAGCAGAAGGACGTGCACGCGGTCGCGCTGTCGTGCAAGAAGCCGGCCGACGTGGCGAAGGTGCCGGGCCTGTGCCTGCAACTCGCGCCGCATCGCGGCACGCCGTTGAAGCCGCTGCGGATCATGATCATGGGCATCCCGAACGTCGGCAAGTCGACGCTGATGAACGCGCTCCTGAAAAAGCGCGTCGCCGCGGTCGGCGACGAGCCGGCGGTGACCAAGGCGCAGCAGCGGCTCTATCTCGGCAACAACATCGTGCTGATCGACACGCCCGGCATGATGTGGCCGAAGATCGAGCATCCGACCGACGGCCTGATGCTGGCCGCCAGCCACGCGATCGGCAGCAACGCGCTGATCGAGGAAGAGATCGCGACCTTCCTCGGCGACCTGCTGCTGGCGCGCTATCCGGCGCTGCTGGCGAAGCGCTACGGTTTCGACACGGCCGGCATGGACGGCGTCGCGGTGCTGGAGGGGATCGCCGCGCGGCGCGGCTTCCGGCTGCGCGGCGGCGATGCCGACATCGAGAAGGCGGCGCACACGCTGCTCAACGACTACCGCAGCGGCGCGCTCGGTCGCATCAGCCTGGAAACGCCGGACAGCCGGCGCGAACTGCTCGCGACCTGGCAGCCGCCGGTGTCGCTCGGCGAACGGCCGGAGCCGGACGTCGAGGTGTGACAGGCGTCGTTCCCATTCCGCGTTTCCCGTTTCTTGACGCCGGCCAACGCGACCGGCGCCGCAACGAACTTCGCGTCCGGCCGAATGTCTTCCCGATTCACCGAACGGGAAGGAACGGATGGCGGCAGACCAGTGGCCCCGGCATTTGTGGATCGTGCGGCACGGCCAGAGCGCCGGCAACGTGGCGCGCGACCGGGCCGAGGCGGCCGGACTTCCGCTGATCGACATCGAGACCCGCGACGTCGACACGCCGCTCTCGACGCTCGGCGAACGCCAGTCGGTCGCGCTCGGCCGCTGGTTCGGCGCGATGCCGGCCGACGCGCAGCCGACCGTCGTGCTGACCTCGCCCTACCTGCGCGCCCGTCATACCGCCGAGCTGCTGCGCGAGGCGGCGCGCCTGCCGGATGAGCGGGTCGAGGCGATCGTCGACGAGCGGCTGCGCGAGAAGGAATTCGGCATCCTCGACCGGCTTACCAAGTTCGGCATCCGCGAGAAATACCCCGAACTCGATCACCAGCGCCGCCATGTCGGCAAGTTCTATTTCCGGCCGCCTGGCGGCGAAAGCTGGTGCGACGTGATCCTGCGGCTGCGCAGCGTGCTCGACACGATGGCGATTGACTACCCGTGCGAACGCATCCTGGTGGTCGCGCACCAGGTGATCGTGAACTGTTTCCGCTACCTGTTCGAGCACCTCGACGAGCGCACCATCCTCGAATTCGACCGCGCCGGCGACGTGCCGAACTGTTCGGTCACGTCCTACGTGTTCGACCCGGCGCTCGGCAGGCGCGGCGGCATGGCGCCGGAACTCTTGCATTTCGTCGCGCCGCTGGAGGAAACCGGCACGCCGGTGACCGAGGAGCCCGACGTGCAGGCCGCCCCGAAACCCTGACCCGATCGCCATGTCCGACGCCGTCCGACTCGATGCCGATGCCCTGCGCGACTGGCCGCTGCCGTCGCCGTCCGACGATGGTGACAAGGAAGAGCGGGGCAGGGTATTGATCGTCGGCGGCAGCCCGGAGACGCCGGGCGCGCTGCTGCTGGCGGCGGTCGCCGCGCTGCGCGCCGGTGCCGGCAAGCTGGCCTTGGCGGCCGGCGACAGCATCGCGCGGCAGGTCGCGATACGGGTGCCCGAGGCGCGCGTGATCGGATTGCCGGAAACCATCGAAGGCGACATTGCGCCTTCGGCGGCAACGCCGCTGCAATCCATGCGCGGACGCGTCGACGCGCTGCTGGTCGGCCCCGGCATGCGCGACACGGTCGCGACCGTGTCGCTGGTACGCCGGCTCGTCGACGATTTTCCCGACGCCGCGCTGCTGCTCGACGCCGGCGCAATGGGCGTGGTCCGGCAATCCGGCTGGCGCTTCCCGCGCCCGGTGCTGCTGACGCCGCACGCCGGCGAGATGGCGCACCTCACCGGCGCGAACAAGGACGAACTGCTTGCCGATCAGGGCAGGGTCGCGCGCGACGCCGCGCAGCGCTGGAACGCGGTCGTCGCGTTCAAGGGCGCGACCACCTGGATCGCGTCGCCGGACGGCGCGCTGCGCTGCCATCCGGGCGGTTGCGCCGGGATGGCGACCTCGGGCTCGGGCGATACGCTGGCCGGCATCGTCTCCGGCCTGGCTGCGCGCGGCGCGCCGCTGGAGCAGGCCTGCGCCTGGGGCGTCGTGCTGCATGCGATGGCGGGCGAGCGGCTGTCCGAGCAGGTCGGTCCGGTGGGTTTCCTGGCGCGCGAGATCCCCGACCAGATTCCGGCCCTGATGGCAATGCTCTGCG
>JBQCGO010000006.1:0-4508 GCA_051955575.1 Burkholderiaceae bacterium | reverse complement strand
GGGGGGGGGGGGGGGGGGGGCGCCGCCCGGGGCGCCCAAAAAACACGGGGCCCCCGGCCGGCCCCGGCGCCCATTCGGACCGGCTCGTGTCGTCAGGCCATTTTCTCGAGCCGCCCGCGCGCCTCTTCCACCTGCTGCGGCGAGCCGCCCTGCATGACTTCTTCCAGCAATTCCCGGGCGCCTTCGTGGTCGCCGATTTCCTGGTAGGCGGCGGCGAGATCGAGCTTGGTCGCCATCTCGGCATTCGTCCCGAGCTGCAAGCTGGCGCCGACATCTGTCGGCGCGGCCGCCGTGGTATCGGACAGCGGCGCATCGAGGTCGAGCTTGATGTCTGACAGATCGAAATCCATCGCGGCCGGCGCCATGTCCAGGTGCATGGCCGGCCCTGCCTCATCCTCTTCATCGTGATGCGATTCGACAGCCGTCAGCACGTCCGGCGATGCGTCGGCAACCGCAAGCGCCGGTGCCTCGTCGCGCACTGCCGTTTCGATGCCGAGGTCGCCTGAGTCGAGATCGCCCGAACCCGGCGATGCCGGCGCTCCACCGTCGTTCGGCATCGGCAGCTCGAAGTTCAGCGTCGGCATGTCGGCGTCAACGCTCTCTGCGTCGGCCGGCTTTTCATCGTCCGCGCGCACGCCGGAAAAGCCGGCCAGATCGAAGTCCAGGCTGTCCAGTTGCGCGTCGAAGGTTTCCTTCGCGGAGGCTTCGGACACGGCGGCTTTCGGCATTGCCGCAGATTCGGCGTGCGTCGGCGAGGGTTCGAGGTCGGCGTCAAGGTCGAGATGCAGTACACCGGGCTCGACATCGTCGGCGGACGGTGCGCCTGCCTCGTCGGCGGCAGACATGTCAGACACGTCGGATGCCGGCTCTTCCAGCGGCTGCGTCGGAGCCGTGATCGCTGCGGCCTTCGCTGCCAGTTCGTCCGGCAGCGCATCGCCGGCGTACAACGGGTTTTCCGGATCGATCGACAAGCCCAGCGCGGAAGCCTGCTTCCAGTCGCCGCCCTCTCCCTTGGTCATGCCGTAGAGTTCGCTGGCGAAGATTTCGAAGGAGCGAAGATCCTTGCGGTTGGCGTAGATTTCAAGCAGCTTCAGCCGCACCGCGTTGCGCTCGGGCTGCGTGCGCAAGGCTTCCTTGAGGATTTCTTCCGCCTGGACGTCGCGCCCGTAAGCGATGTAGACGTCGGCTTCGGCAACCGGATCGACCTCGTTGGCATCCAGCTGGCTGGCCGACGCCGAGAAGCTGGAGTTGAACATGCTGTTGTTGGTGTCGACACTCTGCCCGCCGGTCGATCCGAAAAGCGAGTTGGCCTTCAGCGTCGATTCCGGCAACACGGTGTTTTCCGGTTCAGTCTGCTTCTTGCGGCGCACGCCGCGGTAGACCGCGAGCGCGCCCAGCGCCGCCAGCAAGGCGCCGGCGCCCGGCAGCAGCATCGGATTGTCGGAAAGCTCGCTGAAGAAGCCCGACTCGGCAGCCGCCGGCGCTTTGACGGCCGGTGCGGCTTTCTTCGGTGTCCCAGCCGCTGCGTCAGCCTTGACGTCGGCCGGCGCCGCAACGCTGCTCACGGAGGCGTCCGCCGGCTTCGCGGCGGCGGGTGCGGTCTCAGCGTCAGGAGTCGGGACTGCGGTCGGGGCCGGCTTCGCCATTGCCACGGCCGGCGGCGCTTCCGCCTTTTCCACCTGCACCGGATTTCTTGCCGCGTCGGCCCGCTGCTGGCGCTGTGCCAGTTCCCGGTTCTTCAGAGCCAGCAGGTTCTGCAGATCGCGAACGTTCTTCTCGAGCTCCTGCACCCGGCTGTTGGCTTCGGCAATCGCCTTGTCCTTGGCAAGGCGCTCTTCGGCATCTGCCGCGGAGTTGCCCTGCCCCGCGCCATGTCCGCCCGCCCGCGACAGCTTGAGCTTGTCAAGGGGCTGCGCGGCCGCGGCCGGTTCCTCGACCTGCGCGGTGACCTTGCCGGTCGACGTCTGGCCGCCTTCCCGCAGCCGTTCCGGCGCCGCGCCGGCTACCTGTGCGGCCAACTGGCCGCGATAGCTGTTGAAATCGGCCGCCTGCGCGATCACGATCCGATGAGCCTCGCCGTCGCTGACCGCGCGTGCCGTTCCTGCATCCGGCACCGTCAGAATCTGTCCGGCGCGCAGCCGGTTCATGTTGTTGCCGATGAAGGCGCTGCCGTTGCCGCGATACAGCGCGACCAGCATCTGGTCGAGCGAGACGTTTTCCTGCCGAACGGTTTTCGCGATCTCGGTCAGCGTATCGCCCGGCTTGACTGCGTACTTGTCGACCGCGGGCTTGTCGTCGATGCGCTTCGCCGCTGGCGCGGCTGCCGGAATGCCGGCGGATGCCGCATTCGATGCAGCCGGAGCCGCCGACGAGGCGCGCGAGGCCGCTCCCACGCCGATCTGCGCCGGACGGCCGAGCTTCAGGTCGGCCGGATCGAGCAGGAAGGTGTACTCGCGCAGCAGCCGCGAGTTGCGACCGTCGAGCTCGATCAGCATGTCGATATACGGCTCGTTGATCGGTTGCGAAGACGTGACCCGAACGAACTGCCTGCCGGCGCGCCGCTCCATCGCAAAGCGCAGCGACATCAGGGCGGGATTGAAATCGACGCTCGCCTCGCGGTACGCCTCGACCGGGGCCAGGCGCGCGCGCAGATCATCGCCCTCGTCCTTGCCGACCGCGGTCAGTTCGATCTCCGCGTGCAGCGGCTGGCCCAGCGAAGACAGTACGGTCAGCTTGCCGAGCCCGGCTGCATGACTGGCGGGGCTGGCCGCGCAGGCGAGCAGGACGGCGGCACTGAGTGCCTTCAAGGTCGCGGGGAAGATTGCTGCGGACGGCGTCGAACGCGTTGTTTTCGGCATGAAAGGATTCCGGAAGCGTCTGCTTGCGTCGCGCGCGAGTCATTCGTTCTCTATGGCGCGACAGGAGAGTTTTACCTTAGCACCGGGAAAAATGGCGTGCAAGCGCAGAGAACCGGCGCCCGGATGGTAAAACCGGCGCGTCCACTGTGTTACAGCGAACGGGCCGGCGGATTTTGTTGCAGCAAGACAACAGCGGTTGGCGGCTCAGGCGCGGCCTGTCTGTTCGAGGAGGATCCGCAGCATGCGCCGCAGCGGCTCGGCCGCGCCCCACAGCAGCTGGTCGCCGACGGTGAAGGCCGACAGGTAGTCGCCGCCCATCTGCAGCTTGCGCAGCCGGCCGACCGGGATCGTCAGGCTGCCGGTGACCGCAGCCGGCGTCAGGTCATGCATCGACGCTTCGCGCGTATTCGGCACTACTTTCACCCACTGGTTGTCGTCGGCGATGATGCCTTCGATTTCGTCGAGCGGCACATCCTTCTTCAGCTTGATCGTCAATGCCTGCGAATGGCAGCGCATCGCACCGACCCGCACGCACAGTCCGTCGACCGGGATCGCGGCTTTCGCGCCGGCGCCGAACGCCTCGCCGCGGCCGAGGATCTTGTTGGTCTCGGCGCCGGCCTTCCATTCCTCGCGCGACACGCCGTTGCCGAGATCCTTGTCGATCCACGGGATCAGGTTGCCGCCGAGCGGCACGCCGAACTGTCTGGTCTCGTCGGCAGTGAGCGCGTGCTGCTTGGCCAGCACCTTGCGGTCGATTTCCAGGATCGCCGAGGCCGGATCGTCGAGCAGCGACTTCACTTCCGCGTTGATCGAACCGAACTGGGTCAGCAGTTCGCGCATGTGCTGCGCACCGCCGCCGGACGCGGCTTGGTAGGTCATCGAGGTCATCCAGTCGACCAGGTCGTTCCGGAACAGGCCGCCCAGACCCATCAGCATGCACGACACGGTGCAGTTGCCGCCGATGTAGTCCTTCACGCCGCGATCGAGCGCATCGTCGATCACGGCCCGGTTGACCGGGTCGAGCACGATGATCGAATTGTCCTTCATCCGCAGCGTGGACGCGGCGTCGATCCAGTAGCCGTTCCAGCCGGCCGCGCGCAGTTTCGGATAGATCTCGCTCGTGTAGTCGCCGCCCTGGCAGGTGACGATCACGTCGCAACGGCGCAGCGCGTCGATGTCGTTCGCGTCCTGCAGCGCGGTTTCGTTCTTCGCCATCTGCGGCGCCTTGCCGCCGGCGTTGGACGTGGAAAAGAACAGCGGCTCGATGTCGGCGAAATCGCCCTCTTCCCGCATGCGTTGCATCAGGACCGAACCCACCATCCCGCGCCATCCGACCAGGCCTACCAGTTTCATTGCATCACTCGCTTGATTTCAGGAATTCCAGCGCCGCCCGATTGCAGGCGGCAGTCTTGTCTACAGTGCCCGGACGACCGCGTCGCCCATCTCGCGCGTGCCGACGCGCGTGGCGCCAGGCTCGAAGATATCCGCGGTGCGCAGCCCCTGCCGCAACACCGATTTCACCGCGTTCTCGATGCGATCGGCCTGCCCGGCGAGATCGAACGAGTAGCGCAGCATCATCGCGGCCGACAGGATGGTCGCCAGCGGATTGGCCACGCCCTTGCCGGCGATGTCGGGCGCCGAGCCGTGCGA
>JBQCGO010000005.1:0-7306 GCA_051955575.1 Burkholderiaceae bacterium | reverse complement strand
AGGGAGAGCAGCCGGTCGGCCGCAAGATCGGCTTCACCAACCGGACCATCTGGCCGAACTATGGGGTGAGCGGGCCGATCGAGGCGCCGATCTGGGGGCAGATGTACGCATCGACGGTGCGCTACGCGGTCAACAACGCCGGCGTGCAGAGCCTGGCCGGCGCGGTCCAGCCGCGGATCGAGCCGGAGGTGGTGTTCCGGCTCGGCAAGACGCCGGCGCCGAACGCGACGCTGGAAGAGTTGACCGACTGCATCGAATGGATGGCGCACGGCTTCGAGATCGTGGTCTGCCCGTTTCCCGAGTGGAAGTTCGAGCCGGCCGATGCGATCGCCGCGTTCGGGCTGCACGGCGCGCTGATCGTCGGCGAACCGAAGGTGCTGTCGGCAGGCACGCGCCGCAACCTCGGCAAGGTGCTCGCCGCGGCCGGCGTGTCGCTGTCTTTCGCCGCCGGCGGCGAATTCACGCTGCACGCGGCCGGCTTCGGCAGCAACGTGCTCGACAACCCGGTGCTGGCGCTGTGGCACCTGCACCAGGTGCTGCGGGGGCAGCCGCAATTCCCGCCGCTGCAGGCAGGCGAGCTGGTGAGCACCGGCACCTGGACCGACGCCTATCCGATCGCGCCGGGCCAGACCTGGACCTCGGCATTTTCCGGCATCACGCTGCCCGGACTGACGGTTTCCTTCGTCTGATGCCGATACCGCCGCGCGCCGCGGTCGTCCCGCCGGCGTCGATTTTTCGATCCTTCCCGACACGATGGCCTGGTTGATCCTCTTTCTCGCCGGATTGCTCGAAATCGTCTGGCTGCTGCTGCTGAAAATGTCGGACGGCTATACCCGCACCGGCTACACCGTGTCCGGCCTGGCGCTGTCCTTCGTCAGCTTCGGCATGGTGGGCTGGGCGGTCAAGACGCTGCCGATCGGCACTGCTTACGCCGTCTGGACCGGGATCGGCGTGGCCGGCGGTGCGATCGCCGGCATCGTGCTGTTCGGCGAGCCGGCGACCGCGATGCGCGTCGGGTGCATCGTCCTGATCGTCGCCGGGATCGTCGGATTGAAGCTCAGCGCCTGAGAGTCTGTTTGAAAACCTACTGCGCGGCCCGACTTCGGCCCTGCGATGCTCGCCGTACCTCACGGCGAGCAGGGGTTTCGGGCGGCACTGCCGCCCGCCTGCGCAGCGGTCTCCGCTTGCAAGCGGAGGCGCGCCCTGCAAGGGCGGCTGCGCTTCTCGGACCGAACTCGAACCGCTCGCTACGGTTTTCAAACAGACTCTGAGGATCGGCGCCGGCATCGCCCGTCACGCTCCGGCCCGGAAGCGCGGCGCGGCGGGCCGGATGACCCGGCTTCAGGCGGGCAGGCGGGCCAGCTGCTCGCGCAGCTTGTCGAGCGTGGCGGTGAAGCCGGCGAGGCGTTCCCGCTCCTGCGCCACCACCTGCGCCGGCGCGCGCGCGACGAAGCTCTCGTTGCCGAGCTTGGCCTGCGCCTTGCCGATCTCGCCCTCGAGGCGGGCGATTTCCTTGGCCAGCCGCTCGCGCTCGGCCGCGACGTCGATCTCCACCTTCAACATCAGCTTCGCGGTGCCGACCACCGATACCGGCGCCGGCGACGCCGGCAGTGCATCGGCGACTTGGACTTCCGACAGCTTGGCCAGCGCCTGCAGGTAGGGCGCGAACGTCTGCAGCCGCGCGCGTTCGGCGGCATCGTCCGCCTGCAGCGCCAGCGGCACCCGCTGCGCCGGCGACAGCTGCATCTCGCCGCGCAGGTTGCGGCAAGCGTCGGTCATTGCCTTCAGCTGCGCCATCCAGGCTTCGGCGGCCTCGTCGATCCTGGCCGGCTGCGGCTGCGGATACGGCTGGCGCATGATCGAGTCGCCGGCCGGATCGAGCCGGCGGCCGGACAGCGGCGCGACCGTCTGCCACAGTTCCTCGGTGATGAACGGGATCACCGGGTGCGCGAGGCGCAGCACGGTTTCCAGCACCCGCAGCAGCGTGCGCCGGGTGGCGCGCTGCTGCGCCTCGGTGCCGTGCTGCATCTGCACCTTGGCGACCTCGAGATACCAGTCGCAATACTCGTCCCAGACGAACTTGTAGATCGCCGACGCGATGTTGTCGAAGCGGTAGTCGGCGAAGCCTTTCTCGACCTCGGCCTCGGTGCGCTGCAGTTGCGAGACGATCCAGCGGTCGGCTTGCGAGAAGTCGAGATGGCCGGGGGGGCAGTCGGATTCGCAACCCATCCCCATCCCGGCCTTCCCCTTGAAGGGGAAGGTGAGGTCGGACCCCTCCCTCCCCTTCAAGGGGAGGGTCGGGGTGGGGATGGGTACCCCGCAATCCTTCCCCTCGGTATTCATCAGCACGAACCGCGTCGCGTTCCACAGCTTGTTGCAGAAGTTGCGGTAGCCCTCGCAGCGGTGCAGATCGAAATTGATGTTGCGCCCGAGCGAGGCGTAGCTGGCCATCGTGAAGCGCAGCGCGTCGGTGCCGAAGGCGGGAATGCCGTCCGGGTATTCCTTGCGGGTGGCTTTCGCGATGCTGTCGGCCTGCTTCGGGTTCATCAGCCCGGTGGTGCGCTTGGCGACCAGCGCGTCGAGGCCGATGCCGTCGATCAGGTCGATCGGGTCCAGCGTGTTGCCCTTGGACTTGGACATCTTCTGGCCGCTGGCGTCGCGCACCAGGCCGTGCACGTAGACGTCGCGGAACGGCACGCGGCCGGTGAAGTGGGTGGTCATCATGACCATCCTCGCGACCCAGAAGAAGATGATGTCGAAACCGGTCACCAGCACCGACGACGGCAGGAACAGCTGCATGTCGCGCGTCTCTTCCGGCCAGCCGAGCGTGGAGAACGGCACCAGCGCCGACGAGAACCAGGTATCGAGCACGTCCTCGTCGCGGCGCAGTTCGCCGCGGTAGCCGGCCGCGGCGGCCTTGGCTTTCGCCTCGTCCTCGTTCCGCGCGACGTAGTGGTTGCCGTCCTCGTCGTACCACGCCGGGATCCGGTGACCCCACCAGAGCTGGCGCGAGATGCACCAGTCCTGGATGTTGTTCAGCCACTGGTTGTAGGTGGTGGTCCAGTTCTCCGGGATGAAGCGGACTTCGCCGTTCGCCACCTTCTCGAGCGCGACCTCGGCGATCGACTTGCCGGGGAAGTGCGTGCCGAATTTTTCACCCTCCGGCGCCGGTTTGCTCATCGCGACGAACCACTGGTCGGTCAGCATCGGCTCGATCACCACGCCGGTGCGGTCGCCGCGCGGCACCATCAGCTTGTGCGGCTTGACCGATTCCAGCAGTCCCTGGGCCTCGAGGTCGGCGACGATCCGCTTGCGCGCTTCGTAGCGGTCGAGACCGCGGTACGCCGCCGGCGCGTTGTCGTTGATCTTCGCGTCCAGCGTGAAGATGCTGATCTGCGCGAGGCCGTGCCGCTGGCCGACCGCATAGTCGTTGAAGTCGTGCGCCGGCGTGATCTTCACGCAGCCGGTGCCGAACGCCTTGTCGACGTAGCTGTCGGCGATGACCGGAATCTCGCGGTCGCACAGCGGCAGCGTCAGCATCCTGCCGACCAGGTGCGCATAGCGTTCGTCGGTTGGATCGACGGCGACGGCGACGTCGCCGAGCAGCGTTTCCGGCCGGGTGGTGGCCACCGTGAGATGTCCGCTGCCGTCGGCCAGCGGATAGCGGATCTGCCACATGTGACCGTCCTCTTCCTCGGACGCCACTTCCAGGTCCGACACCGCCGTCAGCAGCACCGGGTCCCAGTTCACCAGCCGCTTGCCGCGGTAGATCAGGCCCTGCTCGACCAGCCGCACGAAGACCTCGGTGACGGTCTTCGACAGCCGCTCGTCCATCGTGAAGTATTCGCGGCTCCAGTCTGTCGAGGCGCCGAGCCGGCGCATCTGGCCGGTGATGGTCGAACCCGATTTTTCCTTCCATTCCCAGACCTTCTCGACGAACGCGTTGCGGCCGAGGTCGTGGCGCGAAATCTTTTGCGCATCGAGCTGGCGCTCGACCACGATCTGGGTCGCGATGCCGGCGTGGTCGGTGCCCGGAATCCAGGCGGTGTTGAAGCCGCGCATCCGGTGATAGCGCGTCAGCCCGTCCATGATGGTCTGGTTGAACGCGTGGCCCATGTGCAGCGTGCCGGTCACGTTCGGCGGCGGCAGCTGGATCGAGAACGACGGCTTCGCCGGGTCGGTGGAGGCGGTGTAGTAGCCGCGCGCTTCCCATTCGGCGCGCCAGTGTTTTTCGATGTCGGCGGGGTCGAAGGATTTGGCTAATTCCATGGCTGCGGGGTCGGTTTGGCGGAATCGGCCATTATAAGGGATGGCCCTTTTCCGACGGCCCCGCCGGCGCGCAGCTTGCCGCGGCTCCGCGCGGGCCGGACGCCCGCTGTCGGCGCTCAGTTGGCCTCAGTTGGCCTCAGTTGGCCTCAGCCGGCCGTGCGGAACGTCGCGACCGCCCTGGCGAGCGAAGCCGCCTGGTCGCGCATCTGCGTTGCCGCCGCGGAGGCCTGTTCGACCAGCGCGGCGTTCTGCTGGGTCATCTCGTCCATCCTGCCGATCGCGAGGTTGACTTCCTCGATGCCGCGCGTCTGCTCGCCGCTGGCGGTGGCGATGCCGTTGACCAGCGCGGCGGCCTTGCGCACCGATTCGACGATTTCTCCCATCGTCTTGCCGGCGTCGGCGACCAGCGCGTTGCCGGCGTTGACCGATTCGACCGACGCCGCGACCAGGCCGCCGATCTCCTTCGACGCGGCGGCCGAGCGCTGGGCCAGCGCGCGCACCTCGCTGGCGACCACCGCGAAGCCGCGGCCCTGCTCGCCGGCGCGCGCCGCCTCGACCGACGCGTTCAACGCCAGGATGTTGGTCTGGAACGCGATGCCGTCGATGATGCCGACGATGTCCTCGATGCGCTTGGCGCCGGCCTTGATCTTGCCCATGGTATCGACCACGCGGCCGACCGCCTCGCCTCCCGCCGCGGCCAGCGCAGACACCGAGGCAACCAGTTGGTCGGCCTCGCGCGCGCTGTCGGCATTGTGGCGCACCGTCGCGGTGAGCTCCTCCATCGCAGACGCGGTTTCCTCCAGCGAGGCCGCCTGCGCCTCGGTGCGCGCGGACAGGTCGGCGTTGCCGGAAGCGATCTCGCCGGAGGCGACGTGGATGCCGTCGGTGGCACGGCGAACGGTATCGACCACGCCGGTCAGGCCGACGCTGATGCCGTTGATCGCCTGCAGCATTTCGCCGATGTCGTCGCGCCGGTCGACATGCGCCTGCGCGCTCAGGTCGCCGCCGGCGATGGTTTGCGCCGCCGCCTTGCCGACCAGCATCGGCAGGTTGACGTGGCGGCGCACGAGCCAGTACACCAGGCCCGACACCAATGCGCAGGACAGCACGCCAAAACCGTCCAGGTACTTGCAGTCGCCGCCCGGCAGCATCGAGCCGGCCAGCCAGCGGTAACCGAGGAACAGCGCGGCATAGGCGCCGCCGACCGACAGCGCGATCCGCGCCGCAAGGCTGAGGCTGAACAGGTCGGCCACGTTCAGGCCGACGTAACGCACGCCGATCACCCGGCCGGACGCATCGGTCACTGGGTCGTAGCGGGTCATGTGCTGGATGCCGAAGATGGTCGCGTAGCCGGTGTAGGACTCGCCGGCCAGCAGCAGCCGGTAGGCCGGATGCGAGCGGTCCAGCTGCGTGCCGACCGCTCGCTCGCCGTCCTGCTTGCGCACCGAGGTGGTGATGCGGACGAAATCGTCGCCGTCGCGCACGAAGATGGTCGCGTTGGCGCCGTGGTCGGCGGTGAAGCGGTCGGGGATCGAGAAATCGGCATTGAGCACCGCGGCGCCGTTGCGCATCGTCGGCACGCGCCGGCCGGCGACCTCGCGCAGGCTGCCCGCGTCCATACTCCATGTGTCCGGCAAGCTGGTTTCGAAGGCATGGGCGAGGGCCTGGATGCGGCGGTTGAGCGTGATGGCGAAGGTCATGGCGGTTGGTGTTCCGACAAGTTCGGGGGCGGGCATGAAGAGCGAAGCCGGTTCGCGCAGCGCGACCGGCATCCGGGGTCTGTTTTCCTTATCGGAAGCTCGGCGCCGATGTTTAATGAGATTGTCGAAAAAAGCCGATTCCGCGCTCCTTCGTGTTGTTCGCCGAATGACGGCCCGGTCGCGCCGCTGCGTGGTCCTTGCGCCGTCGTTGCCGCATCGTGGCGCGGTTGCACGGCGTTATAATTCCGCTACGTCCGCACAGGACGCACGCCGCGGCAAGCGCGGCACGCACGCTAGGGGTCCTGGCGTTCCCATACCGGAACGCCGGGTGAGAAATACCCTCGAACCTGATCTGGGTAATGCCAGCGAAGGGAAGCCGTCGGATCGCCATTCCTCCTTCCGATGTTCCTTCGCTTGCCGACAAAGGAACATCATGAACGCCAATCCGCAATTCCTCGCCGCCACCGCGCAGGTCGACGACGCGGCGGTCCAGCCGCTGCCGAACTCGCGCAAGATCTACGTCCCCGGCTCGCGCCCCGACATCCGCGTGCCGATGCGCGAAATCAGCCAGGCCGACACGCCGGCCTCGTTCGGCGCGGAAGCGAATCCGCCGGTCTACGTCTACGACACCTCCGGCCCGTACACTGACCCGGCCGCGAAGATCGACATCCGCTCCGGCCTGCCGGGCCTGCGCAGCGGCTGGATCGCCGAGCGCGGCGATACCGAGGAATTGTCGGGACCGACGTCGCAATACGGCGTCGAGCGGCTGAACGACCCGAAGCTGGCGGAGCTGCGCTTCGACCTGCATCGCAAGCCGCGCCGCGCGAAAGTGGGCCGGAACGTCACGCAGATGCACTACGCGCGACAGGGCATCGTCACGCCGGAAATGGAATTCATCGCAATTCGCGAAAACCTGCGCCGCAAGGAGTATCTCGAGAGCCTGAAAGCGTCCGGCCCGATGGGCGCGAAGCTGGCCGAGCTGATGGGCCGCCAGCATCCGGGACAGTCGTTCGGCGCGTCGATCCCGCAGGAAATCACGCCCGAGTTCGTGCGCGACGAGGTCGCGCGCGGCCGCGCGATCATCCCGGCCAACATCAACCACCCCGAATCCGAGCCGATGATCATCGGCCGGAATTTCCTCACCAAGATCAATGCCAACATCGGCAATTCGGCGGTGTCGAGTTCGATCGCGGAAGAAGTCGAGAAGATGGTGTGGTCGATCCGCTGGGGCGGCGACACGGTGATGGACCTGTCCACCGGCAAGCACATCCACGAAACGCGCGAGTGGATCATCCGTAATTCGCCGGTGCCGATCGGAACCGTGCCGATTTATCAGG
>JBQCGO010000004.1:0-7543 GCA_051955575.1 Burkholderiaceae bacterium | reverse complement strand
AAGTCCTACGAAAAACCGGCCTTCGGGCTGACGACGACGCAAGTCGCCGGCAAGACCGTGAACATCGTCGAGAAGGTCGAACTGGAAAAACCCTTCTGCAGGCTGCTTCATTTCGCGAAGGATCTCGAGACCAGGGAATTGCGGCGGCTCGACCAGCCGAAGGTGCTGCTGGTCGCGCCGCTGTCCGGCCACCACGCGACCCTGCTGCGCGACACCGTGCGCGGCCTGCTGCCGCAGCACGACGTCTACATCACCGACTGGACCGACGCGCGCATGGTGCCGGTCGAGCAGGGCGAATTCCACCTGCACGACTACGTGTACTACGTGCAGGATTTCATCCGCCGGCTCGGCCCCGACGTGCACGTGATCTCGGTCTGCCAGCCGACGGTGCCGGTGCTGGCGGCGATCGCGCTGATGGCGACCGAGAACGATCCGAAGCTGCCGAAGAGCATGACGATGATGGGCGGACCGATCGATCCGCGCCAGTCGCCGACGCAGGTCAACAACCTCGCCACCGAAAAGCCGTTCTCGTGGTTCGAGAACAATGTCATCTACAGCGTGCCCGCGAACTATCCCGGTTTCGGCCGCAAGGTGTATCCGGGCTTCCTGCAGCATGCCGGCTTCGTCGCGATGAACCCGCGCCGCCATGCGCAGAGCCACTGGGACTTCTACCTGCACCTGCGCGAAGGCGACAACGAATCGGCAGAAGAGCACCGCAAGTTCTACGACGAGTACAACGCGGTGCTCGACATGCCGGCCGACTATTACCTCGAAACCATCAAGACGGTATTCCAGGAAACCCGGCTGCCGCTCGGCACCTGGGAAATCGAGGGCAAGCTCGTGCGGCCGCAGGACATCAGGACGGTCGCGCTGTTCACCATCGAGGGCGAACTGGACGACATTTCCGGCCTCGGCCAGACGCAGGCGGCGCACGATCTCTGCAGCGCGATCCCGGCGTCGAAGAAGCAGCATTTCACCGCACCGAAGTGCGGCCACTACGGCATCTTCTCGGGCCGTCGCTGGCGCGAGATCGTCGAGCCGAAGATCGCCGCCTTCATCCAGGCCAACCGCTGATTTGCCGTTGCCCGGCAACGCGGGCCGCTCCCTTCGCGGGGTGCGGCCCGCGCGCTTTTCGGCGCCGTTTCCGCGGGTCGTTTGCATGGATAATAGCGGCCATGCCGCTCCCCGCCACGCCTTCCCGCCCTTGCCTCGCCGACCGGATCGAGGACCTGCTGCCGCAGACCCAGTGCACCAAGTGCGGCTACGCCGGCTGCCGGCCGTATGCCGAAGCGATCGCCGACGGTTCGGCGCAGCACAACCGCTGTCCGCCGGGCGGCGCCGAAGGCATCGCCCGCCTCGCGGCCCTGCTCGGCGAGCCGGTGCTGCCGCTGGATCTTGAACGCGGGGCGGAAGGTCCGCGTTCGGTCGCGTTGATCGACGAAGCCGCCTGCATCGGCTGCACGCTGTGCATCCAAGCCTGCCCGGTCGACGCGATCGCCGGCGCCGCGAAGCAGATGCACACCGTGCTGGCCGACTGGTGCACCGGGTGCGACCTGTGCGTCCCGCCCTGCCCGGTCGACTGCATCGCGATGGTCAACGTCAGCGGCGCCCGCACCGGCTGGGATGCATGGTCGCCGGCGCAGGCCGACGCCGCGCGCATGCGTCATGCGCAGTGGCGAACCCGGCTGGTTCGCGAGAAAGAAGAAAACGACGCGCGCCTGGCGGCGAAGGCAGTGCAAAAGCTGCGTGAACTGGAGAGCGAGACAGGCGGCGATCCGGCCGCCTTGGCGGAACGCGCACGCAAGCAGGCCGTGGTGCGCGCGGCGCTCGAACGCGCGCGGCTGCGCCACGCCGCCGGACCGGACGCTGCTTCGCCGAAGGAGAAGAAATGAATCCGGAAAAGCGCCGGGAAATCTTCGCCCGCTTCCGCGCGGCGGACCCCGAACCGACCACGGAGCTGGAGTACGACACGCCGTTCGAATTGCTGATCGCGGTGCTGCTGTCGGCGCAGGCGACCGACGTCTCGGTCAACAAGGCGACGCGCCGGCTGTTCCCGGTCGCCCGCACGCCGGCCGCTATCCTAGCGCTCGGCGTCGACGAACTGATGCCGTACCTGCAGAACATCAACCTCTACCGCGGCAAGGCGAAATACGTCATCGAAACATGCCGGCTGCTGCTAGAACGGCACGGCGGCGAAGTGCCGCAGACGCGCGAGGAACTCGAAGCGCTGCCGGGCGTCGGCCGCAAGACCGCCAACGTGGTGCTGAACACCGCGTTCGGCCATTCGACCATCGCGGTCGATACCCACATCTTCCGCGTCTGCAACCGTACCAACCTCGCGCCGGGCAAGAATGTGGCGGAAGTCGAACAGAAGCTGATGAAGGTGGTGCCCGCCGAATTCAAGTACGGCGCGCACCACTGGCTGCTGCTGCATGGCCGCTACGTCTGCGTCGCGCGCGTGCCGAAATGCTGGAACTGCATGATCGTCGACCTGTGCGAGTACCGGCCGAAGACCCCCGCTCCCGAAGGCGCCTGATGTCCACCCATACGCATCCCCACTCCCATTCGCATACCGAGCACCATTTCGAGGCCAGCGATACGGTACGCGACATCGTGATCGGCATGGCCGACGGCCTGACGGTGCCGTTCGCACTGTCGGCCGGCATCACCGGCGCGGCGGTCGCAATGGACATCGTGGTGACCGCAGGCATTGCCGAAATCGCCGCCGGCTCGATCGCGATGGGTCTCGGCGGCTATCTCGCCGCGCGCACCGAGCGCCAGCACTACCTGGCCGAACGCGCGCGCGAGGAAATGGAGATACGGCAAGTGCCGCACCGGGAGCGCGGCGAGGTGATCGAGATCATGGCCCGGTACGGCGTGACCGAGCCCGAGTGCCGGCCGATGCTGGCCGCACTGGAGCGCGACCCGGTCGCCTGGCGCGACTTCATGATGCGCTTCGAACTGGGCCTGGAAGAGCCGCTGCCGGCGGCTGCGCGCAAGAGCGCGCTGACGATCTCTCTGTCCTACGTCGTTGGCGGTCTGATTCCGCTCGCGCCCTATCTCGTGATGACGCGCCCGGCGGCCGCGCTCGGTACATCGGCCGCGATCACGCTGTGCGCGCTGTTTGCGTTCGGCTATGCGAAGGGCCGCTTCACCGGCACCGGCGCGTGGCGCTCGGCGTGGCAGACGCTGGCCGTCGGCGGCCTGGCGGCGGCGGTCGCGTTCGGGCTCGCACGGCTGATCGCCTGAGGGAGCCCGCCTCGTTCAAGCAATGCGGCAGGCGTCGTCGAACGACAGCCGCGGTCCGCGGGGACGGTTGCCGGACGGATCGCCATAACCCAGGTTGCAGACGAAATTGCTCTTGACCGGAGTGCCGGCGAAGAATGCCGCATCGAGCCTGGCGGCGTCGAAACCGGACATCGGCCCGCAATCCAGCCCGGCCGCGCGCGACGCCATGATCAGGTAGGCGCCCTGCAGCGAGGAATTGCGCATCGCGGTGGCGTCGATCATCGGCTGGTTGCCGACGAACCATGACCGCGCGTCGGTGTGCGGAAACAGTTGCGGCAACTTCTCGTAGAACTGCATGTCCATGCCGATGATCGCGGTCACCGGCGCGGCACGCGTCTTGTCGACGTTGCCCGGCGCCATGCAGGCGACCAGCTTTTCCTTCGCTTCCGGCGAGCGCACGAAGACGATCCGCGCCGGCGAGGTGTTGGCCGAGGTCGGACCCCATTTCATCAGGTCGTAGATCGTGCGGAGCTGGTCGTCGGTCACCGGCTTGTCCTGCCAGCGGTTGACCGTCCGCGCAGTGCGGAACAGCGTGTCGAGTGCGGCATCGTCGAGCATGGGACTTCTCCTGTGTGGTCGAAACGTGGCGATTCGTGCAACGAGCGCCGATGGTAGCCGAAGCCGTCTCCGCCCGCCGGCGGTGCGGCCGTTACAATGCAGGCCCGCCTTTTCCGGAAACGCAATGTTCAATCCCTCCCAGCACGACGTCCGCCGCTTCTTTTGCGAAACCTGGCGCAAGGACCGCGAACGTGCAGTGCTGACGCCGCTGGAAGCCATCGCGCGCGACTGGATGGTGCAACATCCGGAATACGCGTCGCATCTGGAAAACCTGGACGAGGCGCTCGCCGCCGACTATTCGGTGGAGCGCGGCCAGGCCAATCCGTTCCTGCATCTGGCGATGCATCTGTCGATCGCCGAGCAGATCTCGATCGACCAGCCGCCAGGCATCCGCGACGCCTTCCGCGTACTCGCCGAGCGGCGCGGCTCCGAGCATGAGGCGCATCACGAGATCATGGAATGCCTGGGCGAGATGCTGTGGACCTCCCAGCGCACCGGGCTGCCGCCGGACGGCGCGGCGTACATCGAGTGCGTGCGGCGGCGCTGAGGGCCGGCGTGCGCCCATGAAAAAAGCCACGGTTTCCCGTGGCTTTTTCGTTGGTTGCTGCGGACCCGTCAGTCCTGGCGCACGTACAGCGAGCCGGGCAGGCTGTGCAGATAGGCCGCAAGGTTCTGGATATCCTCGTCGGTCAGAGTCTTTGCCTGCGCGCCCATGATCGCGTTGGCACGGCCGTTCGGGCCGTCGCCGCCGCGCCGGTACTCGACCAGTGCCTGCGCGAGGTAATCCTGGTGCTGGCCGGCCAGCTTCGGATAAGTCGGGTCGATCGGCGAGTTGAAGTTCGCGCCGTGGCATGCCGCGCAGCCGTGCTTCTGGGCCGCCGCCTTGCCGGCCTCGATGTCGCCGCCGGCGACGGCGTCGAGCGACGCGAGGGACAGGAACGGAAGCAGCGCGACGACTGCGAATGCCAGATTCTTTTTCATTGCTGCGCTCCCGTTATTGCTTTTGCTGCGAGTAGTAGGCCGCCAGATCGGCGATGTCCTGGTCCGACAAGCCGCCGGCGATGCCGCGCATCGACGGGTTCTTGCGGTCGCCCTTGCGGTACTCCGTCAGGGCGGCTTCGATGTATTTCGCCGACTGGCCGGCGATCATCGGTACCTGGTAGACCTCCGGGAAGCTGGCCTTGTAGCCGGGAATGCCGTGGCAGCCGACGCACATCGCGATCTTGGTGCCGGCGGCTTTCGGGTCGCCTTCCTTGACGGTCTTGTCGGCCGCCATCGCGGACCCGGCAATCGACATCGCGCCGGTCAGGCAGAGCAGTGCAGATATTTTTTTCATGGTGACGAGAAAAGAAGGCAAAGCCGATCGACGCAGGCGGTCACCATCTCGGGCCGGAACAGTCCGCAAACCGCCGCAAAAAAACCGGGCAATTCTAACTGAAGACGATGGGAACGTCCATGAATGTTGTCATCCCCGCATCCGCCCGTTCCGGCCCGGATCAAGCGCTCTCGTCTTCCAGCGCGGCGGATGCCGGCCGCGTATCGGGCGCCGGCGCAGGCCGCGCCTCGTCGTCCTCTTCCCGCGCCGGCGACGACGCGTCGACTGCGGACGGCGTCGGCACGGCCGCGACGCGGCGTTCGGGAAACAGGAAGCGCCGCGGCGACGATGCCAGCGCGCGCAGCAGCGAACGGCGGACCACCCGGCGCGTGCGGCGCGGGACCTGGCGGGCCCGCAACGACAATGACAGTACGCACGCGAACGCGACGCCGACGTTGATCAGCGCGGTCGCCAGCACGCCGGCGGCGGCGAGCCAGAACGCCGGCGTTTCCACCACCTGCCAGCCGAGGCTCGCCGACGCCGCCGCCAGCATGCCGGCATCCAGCGTCACGTGGCGCACCTCGAACGGCACGCCGAAGAACTGCAGCACCGCCGGCGTCATGCCGAGCAGCACCCCGAGCATCAGGTTGCCGGCCACGAGCCCGGCGCGCCGGTCGAGCCAGGCGGCGAAGCGCTGCGCCCGCCTCGCACCGAGCGCGCGCGCCAGCCGGCGATGACCGCCGACGGCTTCGGGCAGGCGGCGAAAGGCGAACCAGTTGTCGACGAAGCCGCCGAACAGGCCGGCCGCCCCGAGCAGCACGCCGGTCATCGCGGCGAACAGCGTCGTCGGCCCGGCCGGCGACAGGCGGTCGAGCAGCGCATGCGCGCCGCCCTCGCCCTGGATCGGCGCCCCGGCCAGCCAGTGCGCTGCAGCGGCGATCGCCAGCATGGTCGGGATCACCACGGCCACGTTGCCGAACACCGCCGCGGCCTGGGAACGCAGCAGCGCGGCGATCTCGACCAGCAGCGCGCGCAAGCCCTCGATCGTGTCCAGCGCCCGCATCCGCGCCGCCAGCAGCGGCGCCGTCGCCGCCGGCTGCCGCGTCGCCAGCACACCGCCGACTGCGTAGATCAGCACGAAGCTGACCGCGAAATTGAGCGACGCAAGCAAGCCTTCGAAGAAGCCGCGCACGCCGAAGCCGTCCAGCACGAACTTGGCGATCACCGTGACCGCCAGGATGATGCCGCCCCGGCCGGCCGCGGCGACCAGCGCGCGATAGCCCGCCGCGTCGCGCGCGATCGCCTGTTCGCCGTCGCGGGCGCTGCGCTCGATGGTCTTGCGCGACAGCAGCGCGAAGCTGCGTCGCAAAAGACCGCGCACCGAACTGCCGCGGCGGCTCGCCGTCACGAGGTCCGCCAGCAGCGCCTGCGCATGCACCGCGGCATCGGCGCGCACCGCCGCATGGCGCAGATCGGCTAGCCGGCCGACGCGCGCGAGTTGCTCGCGCATCCGCTCCAGACTGTAGACCAGCCGCACCGACACGCCGTGCTCGTCGAGATGCGCATAGATGCGCTCGGTCTGCGCCTGGCAGACCGCGACCAGCATCCGCACGCTGCGCAGCGCCGCGTCGTCGGGAAACGGCGTCATCAGGAATTTCTCGAGCTCGCGGCGCAGCGCCATGAACGGCGTGGCCATCAGCGGCACCCTCGGCTCCAGCCGCTGCTGGAATTCGGGGCCGATGCCGGCGGCGACGATCATCGTCGCGAGATAGACCAGCGCTTCGTCGATCTGCTTGAGCGCGGCATGGGCGATGCCGTCGTCGGCGCAGAGCCGCCAGAGGCGCGCCATCGTCTCCGCGTCGAGCCCGAGCAGCCATTCCGCGTCCGCTTCTTCGGGAAACATCTCGGCCAGCAGCACGGACGCGTCGCCGTCGCCGGTCGGCTGCGGCAAGAGTTTACGCAGCATGCGGTCGCCGAGCTCGGAAAAGAACGCAGATTCCCGCGGCAGGCCGGTATCGGCGAACAGTTGCGATCCGCGCGCCTCGCGCAGCGTTTTCTGCAGCGCATGCTGGACACGCCGGCGGACGTCGCGGTGCGCGTCCAGCCAGTCGAGCAGGAAGCGGGTGCGCGGATGCGCGGACTGGCCGTCCTCTGCAGAGGCACGCGGTTCGTGCCGCAGCCAACCGATCAGATCGATCATCCAGTCTGCGCGCTGCCGCCACGGCGCGGCGGGGTCGACGCGGCGCATCAGCGCTTCGACCTGCTGCGCATAGTGCAGGTGCGGGTCTCTCGGTTGATTGCCGTTCCGGCGGAAGCGGCGCAGGACGATCCAGATGCGCAGAAGGAAGATTTTCATGACTTGTCGGTTGATGCCTTGCCCCC
>JBQCGO010000003.1:0-16221 GCA_051955575.1 Burkholderiaceae bacterium | reverse complement strand
GTGTTTGACTTCCGCAATATTTCGCCTATAATCGCTGTCTTTGCAGTTGCCCACGTGGCGGAATTGGTAGACGCGCATGGTTCAGGTCCATGTGCCGCGAGGTGTGGGGGTTCGAGTCCCTCCGTGGGCACCAAGTCACGGAATACCCGCCGGTCAAAAGCCGGCGGGTATTTTTTTGCGCGCGTTCTGCGCGCACGCTGGCACCGGCCCGGCGGGGAGCTTCAACGTCGTTGGATTGCCGGAAGCGAAGGTCGTTCCGGCCCGGCATTGATCCGGGCCGATCGTCAGGCCCGTTTCGCCGCCACCTCGGTCGGCAGCATCGTGTCGTAGCGCTCGAACGGCTGATGGATCCACGGGTCGGTCGGCAGATAGTCGACGAAAAAATCCGGGCGCACGCAGGAGCAGCCCTTGTACCAGATCACCGCGCTCCTGATCTCGGCGATCCGCGGGAAGCGTTCCGCGAGATGGCGCTGCACCTTTTCCAGCGTGATGCCCGAATCGACCAGGTCGTCAACCAGCAGCACCCGCCCCGCCAATCCCGACGCGGTCGTCGTCAGGTGCGCGGCGATGTCAAGGTTGCCGCGCACCGTTCCCTCGGCTTCCCGGTAGGAACTCGCCGCCAGGATCGCCAGCGGCACCCGGAAGATGCGGGACAGGACATCGCCAGGACGAAGACCGCCCCGCGCCAGGCAGACGATATGGTCAAAGGTCCATCCCGACGCATGTACCATCGCGGCCAGGCTTTCGATCGCCGCATGATACTGGTCCCACGAAATCCAGAGATCCCGGTCGGTGGAAGGCGGCGTCATGGCGCACACACGCTTGGTCGGTTGTCGAATCAGTTGAACGGATGGCGCAGGACGATGGTTTCTTCCCGGTCGGGGCCGGTGGACACCATGTCGATCGGTACGCCGACCAGTTCCTCGATCCGGGCGATGTAGGCGCGCGCATTGGCCGGCAGCGCCGCCATCGATTGCGCGCCGACCGTCGATTCGCTCCAGCCGGACATCTCTTCGTAGACCGGCTCACAGCGCGCCGCGTCTTCCGCGCCGACCGGAAAGATGTCGACCGGGCGACCGTCGATCCGGTAGCCGGTGCACAGCTTCAGCGAATCGAGGCCGTCGAGCACGTCCAGCTTGGTCAGGCACATGCCGGACACGCCGTTGATTTGCACCGAGCGGCGCAGCAGCGCCGCGTCGAACCAGCCGCAGCGCCGGGCGCGGCCGGTGACGGTGCCGAATTCGTGACCCACGCTCGCCAGGTGCTTGCCGACGCCGGTCGAGGTGTCGAGTTCGGACGGGAACGGACCGGAGCCGACGCGGGTCGTGTAGGCCTTCGTGATGCCGAGGATGTAGTGCAGCATGTTCGGGCCGACGCCGGTGCCGGCGGCCGCGTTGCCGGCCACGCAGTTGCTGGACGTGACGAACGGATAGGTGCCGTGGTCGACGTCGAGCATGCTGCCCTGCGCGCCTTCGAACAGCAGGCTGGCGCCGGCCTTGTGCGCGGCGTACAGCGCGCTGGAGACGTCCGCCACCATCGGCCGGACGCGCGGCGCCTGCGCCAGCGCCTCGTCCAGCGTCTTGCGGTAGTCGATCGCCGGCATGTGGAAATAACCGGTCAGCACGAAGTTGTGCAGGTCGAGGTTTTCCTTCAGCTTTTCGGCGAACCGCTCTTCGTTGAGCAGGTCGGCCACCCGGATCGCGCGGCGCGCGACCTTGTCCTCGTAGGCCGGGCCGATGCCCTTGCCGGTGGTGCCGATCTTGGCGGCGCCGCGCGCGGCCTCGCGCGCGACGTCCAGCGCGGTGTGGTACGGCAGGATCAGCGGGCACGCTTCCGAGATCTTCAGACGCGAAGCCACCTCGATGCCGGCGGCTTCCAGCTTGTCGATCTCGCGCAGCAGGTCGGGCACCGACAGCACCACGCCATTGCCGATGTAGCAGGCCACGTGGGGGCGCATGATGCCGGACGGGATCAACTGCAGCGCCGTCTTCTTGCCCTCGATGACCAGGGTATGACCGGCATTGTGGCCGCCCTGGAAGCGCGCCACCGCCTGCGCATGGTCGGTCAGCCAGTCGACGATCTTCCCTTTTCCTTCGTCGCCCCACTGGGTGCCGACGACGACGACGTTGGTTGCTGTGCTCTTCTTAGCCATTCATTGATCCAGTGTTTTGACAATCCATTTGCCGTCGACCAGCGCGATCTGCCGGTCGCAGGCGAATTCTTCCTCGTCGTTCTCGTGTCCGGGAAAATGCCGGATCACGGTCTCTCCTTCGGCGCGCAACGTGCCGATCAGTGCGCGCAGCGCCGGGTCCTCGCTCCACGGCGCGCAGATCGCCGGCTTCGGTTCGGCCGGCGGCAGGCGACGGGCCAGCTCGCGCAGGTCGATCGAGAAACCTGTCGCCGGCCGCGCCCGGCCGAATACTTCGCCGACGTGGTCGTAGCGGCCGCCGCGGGCGATCGCGTTCGGCGAGCCCGGCACGTAGGCGGCGAACATCACGCCGCTGTGATAGTGATAGCCGCGCAGATCCGCGAGGTCGACGGTGACGCTGCGATGGCCGGCCGCGTCGGCGAGCGCCTTCATTTCCGCCAGAGCGTCGCCGATCTCCCGATATGGCGGCAACGCGGCGCGCGCGCGATCGAGCACATCAACGTCGCCGTACAGCGCGGGCAGTGCCAGCAAGGCGTCCCGCGTTGCGCCGTCGTAATCGGCGGCCGCCGAGCGCAACCCGGAGACGTCCTTTGTCTGCAACAGGGAAAACAGCTCCGCCTCGTCCGCCTTGGCGCGCGGGTCGCGCTCGATGATTGCCTTGACCACGCCGACATGGCACATGTCCAGCCGCACTTCCTGCACGCCGGCGAGCTCCAGCGAGGACAGCGCCAATTCCTGGATCTCGGCATCGGCCTCGCGGCCCGCATGCCCGTAGACTTCGGCGCCGATCTGGAACGGCTCCCGGGTCGCGTGCGAATCGGACGGCCGGGTATGCAGCACGCTGCCGGCATAGCAGAGCCGCGTCACCGAATTGCGATTGAGCAAATGGGCGTCGATCCGCGCGACCTGGGTGGTCATGTCCGCGCGCAATCCCATGGTCCGGCCCGACAGCTGGTCCACCAGCTTGAAGGTGCGCAGATCCATGTCGCGCGCGGTGCCGGTCAGCAGGGAATCGAGATATTCCAGCAGCGGCGGCACGACGAGTTCGTAACCGTAGAGCCGGAAATTATCGAGGATCAGCCGCCGCAATTCTTCGATCTTGCGGGCCTCGGAAGGCAGCACGTCGGCGATGTTTTCGGGAAGGAGCCAGCTTGGCATGAGAAACGGTCGGTTTTCGAAAAGCGAAGGCTATCACAGCGGCACGGGGCTTTCGATGCCCGGCCGGGGGCGTTCATCGATTCACGGGAAAGCGCCGGGCAAGCCCGGCGCGGCATGGTTTAGCGAGGCAGTTATTTCCTCGGCTCGGGGGACGCAGAAGCCGGCGCCGGAGCCGGGGCCGGGGTCGGCGACTTGAAGTAGCGGAAGAACTCGGAACTGGGATCGATCACGATCAGGTCCTGCCGCCCCTTGAAGCTTGCCCGGTACGCCTCGAGGCTGCGGTAGAAGCGATAGAACTCCGGGTTCTGGCTGAACGCGTCGTTGTAGATCCGCGCCGCCTTCGCATCGCCCTCGCCCCGGTTGGTTTCGGCTTGTTTGTAAGCCTGCGCCAGGATCACCGCCTTTTGCCGGTCGGCCTCGGCCCGGATCTTCTCGGCTTCCGCGGCGCCGGTCGAGCGCAGATCGTTGGCGATGCGCACCCGGTCCGCTTTCATCCTTTCGTAGACGGCGGTCGTGATGTCGTCCACGTAGTTGATGCGCTTGACCCGCGCATCAACGATGCCGATGCCGATCTTCTTCGATTCATCCGCCAGCCGGCGCTGGACCGTCGACCCGAGTTCATCGCCCATGGCCGCAAGAATCTCGGGCACCGTACGGTGTGCGACTTCCTCGTTCAGAGCCGCCTTGGCGATCATGCCGAGGCGCTCCTCGGCCCGGCGTTCCTCGCCGCCCACGCTGACGTAATAGAGGCGCGGATCGACGATGCGCCACTTGATGTAGGCGTCGAGGCGAACGTCCTTCTTTTCCGCGGTATTGAAGCGGTCGGCGGCAGGCGAATCAAAGCTGCGGTTGCGCTTGTCGAGATAGACCACGCGCTGCAGCGGCGACGGCCATTTCCGGAACAGGCCCGGGCGGTCGATGACCTGTCTCAGCTCGCCGAAGGAAAATACGATCGCGTACTGATGCTCGCCGACCGTGAAGAACGCGGACCTCGCCACTGCGAGGACGACGAGCAGCGCGATCGCTGCGAATGCGGCGCGCCTCATCATCGGGTCTCCCGGTCGCGCGAATCCCTGGATTCACGCATCCTCGATTCGCGCAACTGCATCGCGCCCGGCCGGGCCGGCGCGTCCGCCGTCGAAGCGGGCGCGGTCGCCGGCGCATCCGACGGTGCGGCGTTCGGCTTCGGCGTTTCGCGCGGCTCGGCAGGTTTTTCCCCGGTTGCCGCCTTCTGCGCGATCAGCTTGTCGAGCGGCAGCGAGAGAACATTGTTGCCGTTATGCGTGTCGACCAGCACCTTCGGCGTCCCGGAGAGAATCTGCTCCATCGTTTCGAGATACATGCGGTCGCGCGTGACGCCGGGCGCCTTCTGATATTCGTTGAGCACCTGCCGGAAGCGCGCAGTGTCGCCCTCGGCGTCCGCCACGGCGCGCGCCTGGTAGGCTTCCGACTCCTGCACCAGTCGGGCCGCCGCGCCGTGCGCCTTAGGAACCACGTCGTTCGCATACGCTTGCGCCTCGTTCTTCTCGCGCTCGCGGTCCTGTGCCGCCTTGGCCGCATCGTCGAACGCCGCCTGCACCTGGTCCGGCGGCTGCACGCTTTCGATGGTGACGCCGGCGATTCGCACGCCGAGTTTGTAGCGGTCGAGAAGCTTCTGCACCGACTGCTCGATGTCGCGTCCGATCTGTTCCTTGCTGCCGTACAGCAAATCATCCAGCTTGCGGGAGCCGACGATCTGGCGTGCCGACGCTTCGGCGGTCTCGAGCACGGTTTCTTCCGGCGAGCGGTTGTTCTCGACCCAAGCCAGCGCATCGTTCACCCGGTACTGCACCGCGAACTGGACTTCGAGGATATTGTCGTCCGCGGTCAGCATCAGCGCTTCGCGCGGCTGCTTGTTGCGGATGCTGGACCGATATCCGACTTCGGCGGTGCGCACGCGCGACACGTCGACGATCTCGTGCTCCTGGATCGGGTTCGGCCAGTGCCAGTTCATGCCGGGGTCGGCGCGGCCGGAGAATTTCCCGAAGGTCATCACCAGTCCGGTCTCGCCTTCGTTTACCGTGAAGAAGCCGCTGCACAGCCAGATCACAGCGGCGGCAACCAGGAGGATCGCGATGCCGACTCCGGTGTTCCTGCCGCTCGGCTGAAAGCCCGGGCCGTCGCCGCCGCGGCTGCCGAAGAAGCGCGACAGACGCTGGTTGAAGTCGCGCCACAACTGGTCGAGATCCGGCGGCCCGTCGTTCGGCCGCCTGCCGTTCTGGTTGTGCGGCGACGATGATTCCTCGTCGGCGTCCCCTCCCCAGCGCGGATCGTTCAACGAATACTTCAGGCCGTTTTGTTCTGATGGATCAGCAAGCATTCTTTGACGGTCCTGCTGGATTGATCGAGGGAGATGCCGGTCAGCGTCCGGTCACGCATGCGAACTGGCCGCGGAATCGATTCCCGATTGCGCGGCCGCTCGTGTGGCGGCGGTTTCCTTGACGAATTCGCCGATCGCCTGCCGCAACAGGGGCAGGCCGGCGCCGGTGCGGGCGCTGACGAAAACCCGGCGGATTTTATCACATTCATCTCTGTCAACACCCGGCTCCAGGTCCGCCGCGTCGATCTTGTTCCAGACCAGCAATTGCGGGATGCCGTCGGCGCCGATTTCCTTCAGCACCAGGTTGACCTGCTCGATCTGTTCCATCCGCATCGGGCTGGAGGCGTCGACCACGTGCAGCAGCAGATCGGCGTGGATCGTCTCTTCCAGCGTGCTGCGGAAGGCAGCCACCAACTGGTGCGGCAGTTCGCGGATGAAACCGACGGTGTCGGACATCACCACGTTGCCGGCCTCGCCCAGATAGATCCGGCGCGACGTGGTGTCCAGCGTGGCGAACAGCTGGTTCGCAGCGTAGACGCCTGCCTTCGACAGCGCATTGAACAAGGTCGACTTGCCGGCGTTGGTGTAGCCGACCAGAGAGATCGACAGCACGTCGCTGCGGCCGCGCGCGCGCCGCTGGGTCGCATGCTGCCGGCGCAGCCGGTCAAGCCGCCCGCGCAGCGCCTTGACGCGCTCGCCGAGCAGCCGGCGGTCGGTTTCGAGCTGGGTTTCGCCGGGGCCGCGCAGGCCGATGCCGCCCTTCTGGCGTTCCAGGTGGGTCCAGCCGCGGATCAGCCGCGTCGACAGGTGCTGCAATTGCGCCAGTTCGACCTGGACCTTGCCCTCGTGGCTTTTGGCGCGCTGCGCGAAGATGTCGAGAATCAGGCTGGTCCGATCGACCACGCGCGTCTTCAGAAAACGCTCGAGGTTGCGCTGCTGGGCAGGCGACAAAGCATGGTTGAAGATGACCAGGTCGAGCGCCTCGTCCTGGACGACGCGACCGATTTCCTCGGCTTTGCCGGAACCGACGAACAGCGCGGGATCGGGGCTCGAACGTTTTCCGGTGACGGTGACCGCCGGCATTGCGCCGGCCGAAGTGGCGAGAAGCGACAGTTCTTCGAGGCTGCCCTGGAAATCGCTGTCGCCGAAATCAACACCGACCAGTGCGGCGCGCACGACATCAGTCTGCATACGCGGCACCGGCGGCAGGCAAGTTATTCAGAATCGGCTTCAATGTTCAGATTGACCGCGCGCGCGGGAACGACCGTGGAAATGGCGTGCTTGTACACCATCTGGGTGACGGTGTTCCGCAGGAGTACGACGTACTGGTCGAACGACTCGATGTGTCCCTGGAGCTTGATGCCGTTGACGAGGTAGATCGAAACCGGGACATGCTCCTTGCGCAAGGCGTTCAGGAAGGGGTCTTGTAACAGTTGCCCTTTGTTGCTCATGACGACTCCATGATGTTGTTGTGATGAGGGAGGTGATGCTCGAAACGAAAATTTCAAGCCGAATTTACATGATTCTCGTCAAGGCTGCCGCCGCAACGCCGCACCGTCGGATGACGCGACGCTTCGTTCCTAACTCTCGGCGAACGGATTTTTTCCCGAGCGGAACTGTATACGCAATGGAGTGCCGACCAGATCGAAAGTTTCCCGGAAGTGCTTTTCCAGGTAGCGCTTGTATTGATCGTCGACACCGTCGAGCGCGGTGCCGTGGATCACGACCACCGGCGGATTCTGTCCGCCCTGATGGGCGTAGCGCAGCTTGGGTCGCACCGCGCCGCGACGGCGCGGTTGCTGGTGCTCCACCGCTTCCAGCAGGGCCCGGGTCAGCTTCGGCGTCGGCAGATTGGCGGTGGCAGCCGCATAGGCGGCGTCGACCGACTTCATCAGCGGGTTGATGCCGGTGCCCTTCAGCGCGGAGATGAAGTGGAACTTGGCGAACGACAGGAAGCTGAGCTTGCGCTCGATGTCGCGTTTGATCTGGTCGCGCCGGTCGACGTCGAGCCCGTCCCACTTGTTGACGCCGACCACCAGCGCGCGGCCGCTCTCCAGGATGAACCCGGCGATGTGCGCGTCCTGCTCGGAAATGTCCTGCTGCGCGTCGAGCAGCAGCAGCACCACGTTGGCCTCGGAGATCGATTGCAGCGTCTTGACCACCGAGAATTTCTCGACCGCTTCGAACACCTTGCCGCGCCGGCGGATGCCGGCGGTATCGATCAGCGTGTACGGCTTGCCGCCGCGCTCGAACCCGATCTCGATCGAATCGCGCGTGGTGCCCGGCATGTCGAACGCGATCACCCGTTCCTCGCCGAGCAGCGTGTTAATCAGCGTGGACTTGCCGACGTTCGGCCGGCCGACGATGGCGATACGCACGCCCTTGTCCTGCGGCTCGTCTTCCTCCGCCAGGTCTGCGGGTCGCGCCGCCTTGTCGAGCGCCTCGTCAACGAGGTCCGCCACGCCGTCGCCGTGCGCCGCCGAAATCACGTAGGGGTCGCCGAGCCCGAGCTCGTAGAAATCAGCGGTCACCGAGGTGTATTTCATCCCCTCGGCCTTGTTGACGACCAGCATCACCTGGCGGCCGGACTTGCGCAGGAAGTCGGTGATCGTCTTGTCGTGCGGCGTCAGTCCTTGCCGGCCATCGACGATGAACACCACCACGTCGGCCTCGGCCACCGCCTGCCGTGTCTGCTTCGCCATCTCGTGCAGGATGCCGTCCTTGGCAACCGGCTCGAAGCCGCCGGTGTCGATCACCAGGAATGGCCGCTCGCCCACCCTGCCCTCGCCGTAATGGCGGTCGCGCGTCAGGCCCGGCAGGTCGGCGACCAGCGCGTCGCGCGAGCGGGTGAGCCGGTTGAACAGGGTGGATTTGCCGACGTTCGGCCGGCCCACGAGAGCGATGACGGGCTTCATCGATACGGTTAGCGGGCGGTGAAGGCGGTGACGGTGCCCGACTGCGTCTGGACCACGAGGCGCCCGCCGACGACGATCGGCGTTGCGGAAATCCGGCTGCCGTCGGTCGCCGTGCGCGCCGTCAGCGTGCCGTCCTGCGGCGACAGGAAATGGACGTAGCCCGCGTAGTCGCCGAAGGCGACCGCCGGTCCGACATCGGCGGGAGCCGAAGGCCGCCGGTATTTCATCGCGCCGTTCTGCCACAGCATCTTGCCCGTGGCGCGGTCGAACGCGAACAGGACGCCGTTCTCGTCCGCCGAGAAGACCGCCTGCTCATTGACGCCGAGACCGGACTCGCTGGAGAAATCCTTGATCCACCGCACCGCGCCGGTGTCGAGCGCGAAGCAGCCGATCCGGCCCTGATAGGCGACCGCGCAAACGTCGTTGCCGACGATCACCGGATCGCCCGACAGATCGGCGATGCGTTCCAGTTCGGTGGTACCGCGCGGTTCGCCGACGGCGACTTCCCAGATCGGCCCGCCGTTGCGCAGCGTCAGCGCGGACAGGCGGCCGCCGGGCAGCGCCGCGTAGGCCACCTGCCCGTTGATCACGATGCCCGGCGCGGTGCGCAGGGTCAGCGGCGGCACCGCGCGCTGGACGATCCACTTCCGCTCGCCGGTGTCGATGTCGAAGGCCGAGATATGGTTGTCGATGCTGCGTACGATCACCAGGCCTTGCCCGACAGCGGGCGTCGACAATACCTGGCTGGAGGCGCGGGCCTTCCAGCGCTGCTTGCCGTTGCCGTCGAATGCAAGGACGACGCCGTCGGTGCCGGCCACGGCGATCGTGTCGCCGCCGGCGCCGACGCCGGCGGTCAGCTTGGTGCCGGCACGGATGCGCCAGACCGCACGCCCCGACGCGCCGTCGAGGCGTGTAATGGTGCCGTCGAGATCAGCCGCGACCACGTCGTTGCCCAGCGCGGCCGGGCGGAAGAAGAAACCGGCGGTGCTGCCGATCTTGGCCGACCAGGCGTTCTTGACGTCGAGCGACGGCTTGAACGCGGCCAGGGGAGTCGGCTGTTCGCGCGGCGCCTTCTTCGACGCGAACGGATTCAGCGACGAACATCCGGCCAACAGGCACAGGCCGGCGCAGGCGAGGACACCGGCATAGCGGCGCATGGCGGGCGCTGCGGTCATCATGCCGCCTTGACGCCGCCGAGCGCGTCGAGCTTCAACTGGACCAGCTGGCGGCCGGGATTATTCGGCGCCATCTTTTCCAGCGCCAGCCGGTAGGCTTGGCGCGCCTCGTCGCGCTTGTTCTGCGCGGCCAGCACGTCGCCGCGGCGGTCTGCCACCACGCCGGCGTAGGCGGCGGGCATGTCGCCCGCCAGCACTTCCAGCGCGTTGTCGTAGGCCTTGTCGTCCAGCAGCAGGCCGGCCAGACGGATGCGCGCCACTGCGCGGTATTCCGGATTCTTGCCGTTGTCGACCACCCAGCGCAGCTGCGTCTCGGCAGTCTTCGAATCGTTCAGCTCGAACGCGCTCTTGGCCGCGGTCAGCGCGCCGATCTCGGCATAGGCGGTGCGGCCGTAGCGGCTTTCCAGGTCGGACGCCACCCGCTGCGTCATCGTGCTGTCCTTCGCGTTGACCGCCGACTGCAACTGTTCGTAGAGCACGGATGCTTCCAGCGACTGCTTGCGCTGGTAGGCATTCCAGCCGTTCCAGGCCGCATAGGCGGCCAGTACGACGATCAGGACCCAGGTGACGAGCGAGCCGTACCGGTTCCACCATGCCTTCATCGCGTCGAGCTGTTCCTGTTCTTCGAGGTCGTATGCCATGTCGTTGGGAGGTCAGGGATGAAAATGGACGTGCTCGTGATCGTGGTCGTCGCCGACGATCCGGTCGACGATGAAGTCGACCACGGCATCGAAGGGCACGCGTTCCTGGGCGTTGCGGGTTTCTTCATGCTCAGCGCGCAGGGACTTGACGGTCGCCTTGCCCTCGGCGATCTCGTCGTCGCCAAGGATGACCGCGAACGCGGCGCCGCTCGCGTCGGCGCGCTTCATCTGGGACTTAATGCCGCCCCCGGCGCCGGCCGACGCGCAATGTAACACAACATCCAGGCCGGCATCCCGCAACCGCTCGCCGATCACGAAAGCGGTCATCCGGGCCTCGTCGCCCTGGTGCACGAGGTAGGCGTCGCACTGCCCGGGCGCGCCCTGCTCGCCGGCGGTCTTCATCAGTTCCAGCAGCCGTTCGACGCCCATCGCGAAGCCGCAGGCCGGCGTCGGCTTGCCGCCGAACATTTCCACCAGCGGATCGTAGCGGCCGCCGCCGCACACCGTGCCCTGGGAGCCAAGCTGGTCGGTGATCCACTCGAACACGGTACGGTTGTAGTAGTCCATGCCGCGCACCAGGCGCGGGTTGACGGTGAACGGCACGCCGGCGTGGCGCAGGATCGCCTGCAGGCCGTCGAAATGCGCGCGCGATTCGTCGCCGAGATAGTCGAGCAGTTTCGGCGCGCCGTTGACCATCTCCTGCATCGCCGGGTTCTTGGTGTCCAGGATGCGCAGCGGGTTGCTGTGCAGTCGGCGCTGCGCGTCGGCGTCGAGCACGTCGCGGTGCCGTTCGAAATAGGCGATCAGGTCGGCGCGATGCCGGCCGCGCTCCTCGGCGTCGCCGATCGAGTTGATTTCCAGCCGGATGCCGTCCAGCCCGAGGTCGTCCCACAGCCGCTGGCACAGCAGGATCAGCTCGGCGTCGATGTCCGGGCCGGTGAAGCCGAGCGCCTCGGCGCCGACCTGGTGGAACTGGCGGTAGCGCCCGCGCTGCGGTCGCTCGTGGCGGAACATCGGGCCGGTGTACCAGAGCCGCTTCGGGCCGTCGTAGGTCAGGTTGTGCTCGATCGCCGCGCGCACCACCGACGCGGTGCATTCCGGCCGCAGCGTGAGTTCGTCGCCGTTCATCGTGTCGGTGAACGAGTACATCTCCTTCTCGACGATGTCGGTGACCGCGCCGAGGCCGCGCGCGAACAGCGCGGTCGGCTCGACGATCGGGGTGCGGATCTGCCGGTAGCCGTAGCTCTTCAGCACCGACTGCACCGTGTTCTCGAACAGTTCCCACAGCGGCGTGTCGGCGGGCAGGACGTCGTTCATCCCTTTGACGCCGTTGATCTTTTCGGTTTTTCTGGTTTCGGACATGCTGGTGATGATGATTGAGTGGCCGGCCGCGTGCCAGGCCGATGTCAAGCGTTGGCCGGTTCGTGTCCGTAGCGGGTCCGGACATAGTCCAGGACGATCTCCTGGAACTCTTCCGCGATCCGTTCGCCGCGCAACGTCATTTTCTTTTCGCCGTCGATGAACACCGGCGCGGCGGGCGACTCACCGGTACCCGGCAGGCTGATGCCGATGTGCGCGTGCTTGGATTCGCCGGGGCCGTTGACGATGCAGCCCATGACCGCGACGTTCATTTCCTCGACGCCCGGATAGCGCTGCTTCCATTCGGGCATCTGCTGGCGCAGGTAACTCTGGATCTTGTCGGCCAGTTCCTGGAACACGGTCGAGGTGGTGCGGCCGCAGCCCGGGCAGGCGATGACCATCGGCGTGAACTTGCGCAAGCCCATCGTCTGCAGGATTTCCTGCGCGACCACCACTTCGCGGGTGCGGTCGCCGCCCGGTTCCGGCGTCAGCGAAACGCGGATCGTGTCGCCGATGCCTTCCTGCAGCAGCACGGCCAGCGCGGCGGTGGAGGAGACGATGCCTTTGCTGCCCATGCCGGCTTCGGTCAGCCCCAGATGCAGCGGGTAGTCGCAGCGGCGCGCCAGTTCGCGGTAGACCGCGATCAGGTCCTGCACGCCGGAGACCTTGCACGACAGGATGATGCGGTCGCCCGGCAGGCCGACCTCTTCCGCGCGCTTCGCGTTCTCGATCGCCGAAGTGACCAGCGCCTCGTACATCACCGCCTTCGCGTCCCACGGCTCGGCACGTTGCGCGTTCTCGTCCATGATCCGCGCCAGCAGCGCCTGGTCCAGGCTGCCCCAGTTCACGCCGATGCGCACCGGCTTGTCGTACTTGCAGGCGACCTCGATCATCTGCGCGAACTGGGTGTCGCGCTTGGCGCCCTGCCCGACGTTGCCCGGATTGATCCGGTACTTGGCGAGCGTACGCGCGCAGTCGGGATAGGCAGTCAGCAGCTGGTGGCCGTTGTAGTGGAAATCGCCGACCAGCGGCACGTCGATGCCCATCCGGTCGAGCTGCTCGCGGATCGCCGGCACCGCCTCGGCCGCCTCGCGGTTGTTGACCGTGATGCGCACGAGTTCCGATCCGGCGCGCGCCAGTTCCTTGACCTGGATCGCGGTGCCGATGACATCCGCGGTGTCGGTATTGGTCATCGACTGCACCGCGACCGGCGCATCGCCGCCGATGACAATGAGGCGCTCGCCCTCGCCGATCGGCACGGTGCGCGTGCGGCGGCGCGCGGCGGGACCGGAAGGAATTGGAGAAGTCGCCATCGGGTTATTTCACCGTGAGGCGCGCGACGTTCTTGCCGCCGGTAGCCGAGGCCAGTGACAGCGGCTCGCCGTGCAGCGTCGCCTCGACGCCGGCTGCATTGCCGATCGTCACGGCCAGCGGACCGTCGACCTCGAAGGTTTCGGTGGTGCCGGCCTTGACCAGGCGTGCGGCGAGGACCGTGTGGTCGGCGACGCGCCGGACCTCGATCCAGGAGTCCTGACGCATCACGAGCTGCAGCAGATCGTCGGCTTTCTTCACGGGTTCGGAGGCCGGTGCGTCGTTCTGCGCCACGGGTGCCGGGGCTTCCGCCGACGGCTCACTCGCGCCGATCCGGTCCGCGGGTTCGACAGCGCCTTCCGGAATCGTTTGGGCGACTTTCTCGACTGCGCCGTTGCCGCCCTGCGCCGCAGGTGCGGGCGACGGCACAACCGCCGCTTCCGCCCGCTTGGGTTCGCCGGATGCGAAGGATGCGGGTGATGCGGCATTCGGGACTGCCACTTTTTCGGTCGATCCGCCTTTCGCCGCCTCGAAGCGCCCCGCAAGAACGCCGCGCCAGGTATCGATCAGATCGGGAGAGTTCAACACGAGCACTGCTGCGCCGGCGACGCCGGCCAGCAGGGTCGCCGCCAGCCAGCGTGCTTTCGGCCGCGTCTCTTCTGACGACAGGCTGTTGCGCGTCAGACCGCCGCGCCCCGCCACGAACGGCGTCGACAGCGTTCCCGGCACAGACAGCGGCTGCGCCGGCGCGTTTCCGGTCATTGCGGCCATGGCGGCCAACACCGGCCCGGCATCGAGCTGCAACAGCTTGGCGTAGGCACGCACGAACCCGCGGGTGACTGCGGGACCAGGCAGCGCCGCATGGTCGTCGGCCTCGATCGCACGAATCTGGCGCGGCGACATCTTCAGCATGCCGGCCACCTGCTCGACCGACCAGCCCTTCTCCAGCCGGCTTGCTTCGAGGCGGGCGCCGGGACGCCGGTCGGTCGCCGGCGGCGCGAACGGCGCCTGCTCGACGCTGCCGAGAACGGGGTTTTCCGGATACGTATCACTCATTGAATTCTCCACGCTGATAGGCGGCCAGCTCGGAAGAGTCCGGGAAGCGGCGGCGCAACTGGAGCGCCAGGGTGTTTTCCTCGTTCCGGTCGTCGGTCTTGCGCGCGATCCGGATGGCGAGCCAGTACATGTCGGCCGTCACCAGATCGCTCTTGACCGCCCGGGTCACGTAGAACTTGGCGCGCTCGTAGTCGTGCCGCCGGTAATAGATTTGCGCCAGGTTGAAGCTGACCACCGGATTGCCGGGCTCGTAACGGAAGGCATCGAGCAGATAGCGTTCGGCGTCGGCGTCCCGATTGAGCCGGATGCTGCACAATCCGGCATTGAGCAGCGCCTTCCCGGGCGATTGGTAAGACTTGTTCTTGAGTGCCGCATCGAAATAGGTCAGCGCGCGGGTTTCCTGGTGGTTCTCGCAGAGGAAACGCCCGTAGTTGTTCTGGTAGTCCGGATTGTTGGGTGCCAGACGCAGCGCCGCCTGGAAGCTCTCGTCCGCCTGACGGGTTTCGCCCATGTCCATGTAGATCAGGGCGCGCATGCTGTAGGCGTCCGCATACTCGGGATCGGTGGCGATGGCGCGCTTGACTTCGTCGAGGGCGACCGGAAGTTGCCGCTGCTCGTAATAGCTGACAGCCAATTGCAGGCGGATGCGTGCCCGTTTCTGGATGTCGGTGCGGTCGGACGTCGTCGACTGGTCGCGCTGCGCCGTTGCGTCGGACGGCTCGTAGCCGGCCGGTGCTGCGCAGCCGCCGAGCAGCGTTGCAGCCACGAGGAGGATCGAAACCGGAAAAGCGCAATGCCTCGTCATGTCGGAATCTCCACGATGCGACCGAAATCCTTGCCGTACTTTTCCCGGTACGCGTCCATTTTCTCCATCCGCTCGCGGACTTTCGTCCTGTCCTGCACTTCGCCGGCGAGCTGGCCGCAGGCGGCGTCGATGTCGTCGCCGCGCGTCTTGCGAATCGTGGTGACGATGCCGGCATCCATCAGAATCTGCGCGAAGGCCTTGATGCGCGGATTAGGCGAACGCAGCAGGCCGGACTCGGGGAACGGGTTGAACGGGATCAGATTGAACTTGCACGGCACGTCGTGGCCGCCGGGGCCCACCAGCGCGACCAGCTCGCGCGCATGCGCATCGCTGTCGTTGACGCCGTCGAGCATGCAATACTCGAACGTGATGAAGTCGCGCGGCGCGTAAACCAGGTAACGCTTGCAGGCGGCCATCAGGTCGGCCAGCGGATGCTTGCGGTTCAGCGGGATCAGACCATCGCGCAGCGCGTCGTTCGAGGCGTGCAGCGATACCGCCAGCGCGACCGGGCATTCCTCGGCCAGCCGGTCGATCATCGGCACCACGCCGCTGGTCGAGACGGTGACGCGGCGTCGCGACAGGCCATAGGCGTTGTCGTCGAGCATCAGCTTCAGCGCGGTGACTGTCGGGGCGAAATTCAGCAGCGGCTCGCCCATGCCCATCATCACCACGTTGGTGATCTGGCGCTCGCCCTTAGGACCGGGCTCGACGCCCTTGGTCTTGCGCAGCGCGAACTCGGCCATCCAGAGCTGGCCGATGATTTCCGCCACCGAGAGGTTACGGTTGAAGCCTTGCTTGCCGGTCGAGCAGAAGCGGCAGTTGACCGCGCAGCCGGCCTGGGTCGATACGCACAGCGTGCCGCGGTTTTCCTCGGGAATGAAAACCGTCTCGACCGCGTTGCCGTTGCCGACGTCGATCAGCCATTTGCGGGTGCCGTCGGCCGAAGTGTGGTCGCTGATGACGGCCGGCGCGGCGATCACGGCGCGGGACGCGAGCTTCTCGCGCAGCGACTTCGCCAGGTCGGTCATCTGCGCGAAGTCGCCGGCGCCGTACTGATGGATCCAGCGCAGCAGTTGCCTGGCGCGAAACGGCTTCTCACCGAGGCCGGCGCAGTAGGCCGCGAGCTGCGCGGAATCGAAATCGAGCAGGTTGATCGGGTTGGCTGAGGCCGTCATCGGATGCAGCGAATCGGACGCGGGCCGTGCCGGCCCGCATCGTCATTATCGGGTGTAGACGTTCAGTGCGGGGAAGAAATAGGCGATTTCCACGCGCGCCGTGTCGGCGCCGTCGGAA
>JBQCGO010000002.1:0-12711 GCA_051955575.1 Burkholderiaceae bacterium | reverse complement strand
GGCTCGAACGCCCTCTGCGACAACAGGGAACCGCCGACCATGCCGGCCAGGCTCATCAGCACGCCGACCAGTTGCGGCGGCCAGAGGCCGTCCGGATCGACCATTTCCAGCAGTATCCAGGACGCCAGCCCGAGGACGATCGCCGACAGCGCGCCGGCGCGGGTCGACCGCTTCCAGTACAGACCGAAGGTCAGCGGCACGAAGGCCGCGACCAGCGTGACCTTGTAGGCGTTCTCGACCATCTTGTAGATGCTGGAGCCGGTGTTCATCGCGAACCAGGTGACGATGACCGTGAACACCAGCACTACCGCACGCATCATCAGCAGGAACTGCCTGTCGCTCTGCTTCGGGATGATTTCCTTCAGGATGTTCTCGGTGAAGGTCACCGAGGGCGCCAGCAGCGTGGCGCTGGCGCAGCTCTTGATCGCCGACAGCAGCGCGCCGAAGAACATCACCTGGGCGACGATCGGCACCTTGGTCATGATCAGCGTGGGCAGGATCAGCTGCGGGTCCTTGCCGATCAGGCCGGCCACCATCTTCGGATCGATCAGCGTGGCCGAATAGGCCAGGAACATCGGGATGAACGCGAAGCCGAAGTACAGCACGCCGCCCAGGATCGACGCGCGGCCGGCGATCTTCTCGTTCTTCGACGAAGCGACGCGCTGGAACACGTCCTGCTGGGGGATCGAGCCGAGCATCATCGTGATCCAGGCGGCGAAGAACCACAGCATGTCCTTCGGCGTCGGCGCCGGCCAGAACTCGAACTTGCCTTGCTGCGCCGCGTGCTGGATCACCTGCCCGGCGCCACCCACCATGTCCGACACTTCCCAGCCGATGTAGAGCATGCCGACCACGATGATGATCATCTGCAGAAAGTCGGTGATCGCCACCGACCACATGCCGCCCATCAAAGTGTAGACCAGCACGCTGGCCGCGCCGATCAGCATCCCGGTGTGCATCGAGATCGCGCCGCCGGACACCACGTTGAACACCAGACCGAGCGCCTTGATCTGCGCCGCGACCCAGCCGAGGTAGGAAATCACGATGCACAGCGTGACCAGGATCTCCACCGCGCGGCCGAACTTGTTGCGGTAATAGTCGCCGATGGTCAGCAGGTTCATCCGGTACAGCGGCCGGGCGAAGAACAGGCCGACGAAGATCAGGCACAGCGACGAGCCGAACGGATCGGCGATCACGCCGCGCAAGCCTTCCTGCACGAAGGTGGACGAAATGCCAAGGACCGTTTCCGAGCCGAACCAGGTCGCGAACACGGTCGCGGTGACCACGTACATCGGCAACGCCCGGCCGGCGACCGCGTAATCCTTGGAATTGTTGACGTAGCGCGCCGCGTACAGGCCGATGCCGACCGACACGACCCAGTACAGGATGACGAACCACAGCAGAGCGTTCATGGGGGTGACTCCGGTCGATGGGCAGGCGTGCCCGTCAGAAACAACGCGGCATTATAGTGGCTGGCCGTGCTCGCGAGGAGGCAGCCGGCGCCACACCTGCCAGGTCTCGCGGCCGCGGAAAATCTCGATCGAATCCTCGACCGCTTCGCGCCGTTCGCGCGCGAAATCGGCGGAAAGCAAGGCCTCGGATTCGCCGGGCGCCAGCGCGAACGGCGGGCCGCCGCGCTTCGCATCTTCATAGAGAAAACCGGCCAGCAGTCCGCCCGGCGCCAGCAGCGTCGCCCAGCGCGCAGCGACCGCCGGCCACATCGACGGCGGCAACGCGCACAGGAAGGCGCGCTCGTAGACCAGCGTGACCGGCCGCGCCGGCTCGAAGGCGAAGAAATCGGCGTGGACCACGCGATCGGCCAGCGGTCCGAGCGCCGCGCGGGCGGCCGCCACCGCTTCGCGCGAGAAGTCGATCGCGGTCACGTCCCAGCCGGCTTCGGCGAAGAACGCGATTTCCGGGCAGGCGCCGCAGCCGGGGATCAGCACCCTGCCCGGCACGGTCTGCGCGACGAAGCGCCGAAGCGCCGCGGGCACGCGGTCCTGGCGCCAGGGCGTGAAGTCGGCGGCGAAGCGCTCGTCCCAGAACGCGGGCAGCGACGGGTCGCGATTGGCGAAGGTCGGCATGGCAAGTGGAGGCGCTGGCCGGTTTCAGAAGAACAGCAATTGCACCAGCAGGAGACCGACGATCAGACCGCCGCCGAAGTAGACGATGACCGACAGCATCCGGTTGGTTCGGCGCTGCTCGGCCAGCATCTGCCGCAGCAGGACCGAGTCCTGACGCGGCAGCGAGGCCTCGGTCAGCGCCTGGTGCAGCAGGCGCGGCAGTTGCGGCAGGATCTGGCTGTAGCGCGGCGCCTCGGCGCGCAGCCGCTCCACCAGCGGCCGCCAGCCGACTTGTTCCTTCATCCAGCGCTCGAGATACGGCTTGGCGGTCTTCCACAGATCGAGGTCCGGGTCGAGCTGGCGGCCGAGGCCCTCGATGTTGAGCAGCGTCTTCTGCAGCAGCACCAGTTGCGGCTGCACCTCGACGTTGAAGCGGCGCGAGGTCTGGAACAGGCGCAGGAGCACCTGGCCGAAGGAGATGTCCTTCAGCGGCCGGTCGAAGATCGGTTCGCAGCAGGCGCGCACCGCGGATTCGAGTTCGTCGACCCGCGTGTTGCGCGGCGCCCAGCCCGACTCGATGTGCGCCTCGGCGACGCGCTTGTAATCGCGCCGGAAGAAGGCCAGGAAGTTCTGCGACAGGTAATCCTTGTCGAAATCGGTGAGCGTGCCGACGATGCCGAAATCGAGCGCGATGTAGCGGCCGAAGGTGGCCGGGTCGACCGAGACCAGGATGTTGCCGGGATGCATGTCGGCATGAAAGAAGCCGTCGCGGAACACCTGCGTGAAGAAGATTTCGACGCCGTCGCGCGACAGCTTTTCCAGGTCCACGCCCTCGGCCACCAGCCGGTCGGTGCGCGAGATCGGGATGCCGTGCATCCGCTCCATCACGATCACCGCAGTCGAGCAGTAGTCCCAGAACATTTCCGGCACCAGCAGCAGGTCCGAGCCGGTGAAGTTGCGCCGCAACTGGCTGGCGTTGGCCGCCTCGCGCATCAGGTCCAGCTCGTCGTGCAGGTAAGTGTCGAACTCGGCCACCACTTCGCGCGGCTTCAGCCGCCGGGCGTCGGACGACAGCCGCGCGGCCCACCCGGCGGCGATATACATCAGCGCGATGTCCTCGTCGATCGACTTCTTCATGCCCGGCCGCAGCACCTTGACCGCGACCTCGGTGCCGTCTTTCAGCATGGCGAAGTGCACCTGCGCGATCGAGGCCGAGGCCACCGGCACCCGCTCGAAGCTGGCGAACAGTTCGTCCGGATGGGCGCCGAGCGAACGCCGGATCTGCGCGATCGCCAGCTCGCTGTCGAACGGCGGCACCCGGTCCTGCAACAGCGCCAGTTCGTCGGCGATGTCGGGCGGCATCAGGTCGCGCCGGGTCGACAGCAATTGGCCGAACTTGACGAAGATCGGCCCGAGCTCTTCCAGCGCCATGCGCAGGCGCATGCCGCGCGGCGCAGAGATGTCGCGCCAGAACGTGACGATGCGCAGCAGCTGCAGCAGCCGCGGCACCGCGAAGCCGGAGACGATGATCTCGTCCAGCCCGTAGCGGACCGCGACGCGGAAGATCTTGAACAGCCGCAGCAGCTTCCTCATCGCGCGGCCGCCTTCCGCAGCCGGTCGACGCGCTTGGACAGCCGCTCGACGTCGTCGCGCAGCCGCGCGACGTCGCGCCGGAATGTCTCGACCGCCGCCGGACGCATCAGCACCGGCCGTTCGTCGGCGAGGAATTCGGCGAGGTTTTCCGCCAGCGCCCGCTGCCCGGCGCGCGCCGCCGACAACGCGGCCCGCGCGCCGCCGGCCACCCGCACCGCGGCGATGTCGCCGATCCAGCGCGCCAGGTCTTCCTCGGCGTCCCAGCGCAGCGACTGCGCGACCTGCGAAATCGCGCTCGCGAAGCCGGCGTCGCCGTCGATACGCACATAGGAAAACGCCTGGTCGCGATGCCGCAGCAGCAGCGGCAGGTCGGCCGGGCGCACATGCAGCGTGACCGCGGCGGCTTCTCCGTCGGGGGCCGTCTCGACCATGCCGTGCGGCGTGATCCGCAGGCGGACCGACGCGATGCCGGCATCGACCGCGGCCACGCGGCCGGCATGCGCGGCCAGCAGCCGCTGCGCCCACGGTTCCGCGGCCAGCAGGTGGTTGACGGCGGCGGGAAGGAAGGAGGGAAAGGGAACGCCGGAAATCATCGTCGCAAAAAAGAAACCGCCCGCGGGGGTGTCGCGAGCGGCTGCCAGTGTATCAGCTTGCGTCAGCCTGCCGACGCAGCGCGGCGCGGCAGATGCAGGCGGGTGCGGGCGGGTGCGGGCGGGTGCGGGCGCGGTCAGGACAGTTGCTGGATGCCGGCCAGCAGCCAGCCGCCCTGCCCCGACGCCGGTTTCACGAGGTTCCAGACTTCGGCGAACGGCGCGGCCGGCGCGTTCTCCGCCTCGCGGATCATGCCGGAGAAGCGCACGCTGGCCAGGTATTCGTCGGCCGAGTTCTCGATGCCGAGCAGCTCGGCGTCGAGCGACACCACGTCGGTGCTGTTCGGCGACGCGCCGCGCTCCTGCAGTTGCAGCCGCAGTTCGCCGAACATTTCCGGCGTGCTGAATTCGCGGATGTCGTTGACGTCGGCGCGGTCCCAGGCCTTCTGCAGCCGGATGAAGTAGGTCTTGGCATGGCGCAGGAAACCGGCGGTGTCGAAATCGGCCGGCACGCCCCACGGCGCGGACGCGCCGCCGCCGACCGGGACCGAGTTGCCGTAGGACGCCGACTGGCCGAGGCGCGAGCCGATCTCCGGCGTGCGCGGGCCGCCGTCACCTGCGTCGTTCGGCGCGCCGTAGCCGGCGTAGGCGGCCGGTTGCGGACCGCCGGTGTTCCGCCGCAGCAGCCGCAACAGGAACATCACCGCGAAAATGATGATCGCGAAGGTGAGCAGCGTGCCGAGAAAGCCGGCGAACGCGCCGCCGATGCCGAAGTGCGAGAACAGCGCGCCGAGACCGAGGCCGAGCAGGGCGCCGCCGAAGATGCCGCGCCACGGCGACGGCTGCGCCGGCGCACGCGGCGGCACGCCGGCCGGCGCCGGCGCCTGCTGCGGCGCATACGACGGCCGCGACGGCTGCGAATCCTGGCGGGTGACGCCGGACGACTGGCGGCCGATCGAGCCGCCGCCGCCGAGACGGCGCGCATCGGCGTCGGAGACGACCATCGTTGCCATCGACAGGGCAAGGGTCAGCAACAGAAGCAAGCGTTTCATCACGTCTCCTCGGGGCAGGAGGATTCCTGCCGTTCGTCAGTGTTGGTCAGTACTTGATGCCGGTATGCAGCGCGGCGACGCCGGCGGTCAGGTTGAAGTAGCGCACGTCTTCCAGTCCGGCCTGCGTCATCATCGTCTTCAGCGTTTCCTGGTCCGGGTGCATGCGGATCGACTCGGCCAGGTAGCGGTAGCTGTCGGCGTCGCCGGCGATGCGCTGGCCGAGCCACGGCAGCACCGAGAACGAGTACAGGTCGTACGGCTTCTGCAGCGGCTCCCAGACCTTCGAAAACTCCAGCACCAGCAGCTTGCCGCCCGGCTTCAGCACCCGCCGCATCTCGGCCAGCGCCGCGTCCTTGTGCGTCATGTTGCGCAGACCGAAGGCGACGGAAACGCGGTCGAAGTGGTTCGCCGGGAACGGCAGCTTTTCCGCATCGCACAGGCAGATGGGGGCGACCATGCCGGCATTCAACAGCCGGTCGCGGCCGACCCGCAGCATCGATTCGTTGATGTCGGTCAGCCAGACCTCGCCGGTCGGGCCGGCCTGCTTCGCGAACGCCGACGCCAGGTCGCCGGTGCCGCCGGCGATGTCGAGCACCCGGAATCCCGGCCGCACGCCGGCCTGGGCGATGGTGAACGCCTTCCACAGCCGGTGCATGCCGGCCGACATCAGGTCGTTCATCACGTCGTACTTCGCGGCGACGGAATGGAAGACCCCGGCCACCTTGCGGGCCTTTTCCTCCTCGGCAACCGTCTGGTAACCGAAATGCGTGGTGTTGGTCATCGCGGCAAGCGCTCCATGCTGGGCACCCGTTCCCGGTGGACCGGTCCACGGGCGCAATCGTTCCCGTTCCTGCCCGCGGACAGGAACCGGGGTGGAAGGAAATCAGTGGTGATGACCGCAGCCGTGGCCGCCGGCCGCCGGCGCCTGCTTCGCGTCGCGGCCGCTCTCGCGGGTGAAGCCCGCCGCTTCCAGCCGCTGCAGGTAGTCTTCCCACAGCGCGTCCTGGTTGGCGCCCAGCCAGTACAGGTAGTCCCACGAGTAGATGCCGGTGTCGTGGCCGTCGGAAAAGCGCGGCTGCACCGCGTAGTGGCCGACCGGGTCGAGCGCGTCGATGTCGACGTGGCGCTGCCCGGTCTGCAGGGTTTCCTGGCCCGGGCCGTGGCCGCGCACCTCGGCCGACGGGGAGTACACGCGCATCAGTTCGAACGGCAGCGAGAACGCGGCGCCGTCGTCGAACGCGATGTCCAGCACGCGCGACTGCTTGCGCACGGTCAGCGAAACGGGAGCCGGCGTCGATCGGGAGTCAGCCATGATGGATTCCGTGAGTGGGAAGGGAAAAGGCTAGGCCGCCATGCGGCGGGCAATCGCCAGTCGCAATTGCGGCAGCAGCGCCGCGCGCGCGGCGAGCGAAGCGGCATCGGTGTTCCGGCGCGCCGCGGCCCAGACCGGATCGGGAAAGTGCGCATCGTCCGGGTAGCGCGGGATCACGTGCCAGTGCAGGTGCGGCGTCTGGTTGCCGAGGCTGGCGAGGTTCACCTTGTGCGGCCGCATCACCTCGTGCAGCGCGGCCTCGACCTGGCACACCGCCTTCATGATCGCGCTGCGCTCTTCCGGCGGCAGGTCGGTCATCTCGCGCGCGTGGGCATTCCAGACCACGCGGCAGAAGCCCGGGTAGCAAGCGTCGTCAACCAGCACCACGCGCAACCGGCCGTCGCGGAACACGATGTCGCCGCCGTCCCGGTCGCACAGTTCGCAGCCTTGCACTGGATGGTCGCTCATGGTCACACCAGGATCCGTTCGATGCCGCCGTGGTTGGCGCGCTCGACGTACTCGGGCAGCCAGTTCTCGCCGAGCAGGTGCTTCGCCATCTCGACCACGATGTAGTCGGCCTCGGTGCCCGCGTCCTCGTTGTAGCGGTTCAGGCCCTGCAGGCAGGACGGGCACGACGTCAGCACCTTGACCTGGCCGGCGAAGCCGTCGGCGCGCAGGTCGTCTGCGCCCTTGACCATGTACTCGGTCTTGCGGAAACGCACCTGCGTGGCAATGTCCGGCCGGCTGACGCCGAAGGTGCCGGACTCGCCGCAGCAGCGGTCGTTCTTGCCGATCGGACCGCCGTCGGCGACGGTGATCAGCGTGTTGACCGTCTTCAGCGGATCCTGCAGCTTCATCGGCGTGTGGCAGGGGTCGTGGTACATGTAGCGCACACCCTCGACGCCGTCCAGCCGCACGCCCTTCTCCATTAGGTATTCGTGGATGTCGATGATCCGGCAGCCGGGGAAGATCTTGTCGAACTGGTAGCCCTGCAGCTGGTCGTAGCAGGTGCCGCACGACACCACCACCGTCTTGATGTCGAGGTAGTTCAGCGTGTTGGCGACCCGGTGGAACAGCACCCGGTTGTCGGTGATGATCTTGTTTGCCTTGTCGGCGTCGCCCGAGCCGCGCTGCGGGTAGCCGCAGCACAGGTAGCCGGGCGGCAGCACCGTCTGCACGCCGACGTGCCACAGCATTGCCTGCGTGGCGAGTCCGACCTGCGAGAACAGCCGCTCCGAGCCGCAGCCCGGGAAGTAGAACACCGCCTCGGTGTCGGCCGTGGTGGTCTTCGGGTCGCGGATGATCGGCACGATCTTGTCATCCTCGATGTCCAGCAGCGCCCGCGCGGTCTTCTTCGGCAGGTTGCCCGGCAGCTTCTTGTTGACGAAGTGGATCACCTGCTCGCGGATCGGCGGCTTGCCGTGGGTCGGCGGCGGCACCTTGGTCTGCTTCTTCGCGAACTTCTTCAGCACGTCGTTGGCCGCGCGCTGCGCCTTGAAACCCCACTCCATCGCCGCCTGGCGGTAGGTGTTGATGGTGGTCGGGTCGGTCGCATTCAGGAAGAACATGGCCGCCGCGGTGCCCGGATTGAACGAGCGCTTGTCCATCTTGCGCAGCAGGTTGCGCATGCTCATCGACACGTCGCCGAAGTCGATGTCGACCGGGCACGGCTTCTCGCACTTGTGGCAGACGGTGCAGTGGTCGGCCACGTCCTCGAACTCTTCCCAATGCCGGATCGACACGCCGCGGCGGGTCTGCTCCTCGTACAGGAAGGCTTCGATCAGCAGCGAGGTCGCGAGGATCTTGTTGCGCGGCGAATAAAGCAGGTTCGCGCGCGGCACGTGGGTCGCGCACACCGGCTTGCACTTGCCGCAGCGCAGGCAGTCCTTGATCCCGTTGGCGATGTCGCCGATGTCGCTCTGCTGCATGATCAGCGACTCGTGCTCCATCAGGCCGAACGACGGGGTGTAGGCGTTGCTCAGGTCCGCTTCCAGCCCCGGCAGGTTCAGCAGCTTGCCCTTGTTGAAGCGGCCGTCCGGGTCGACGCGCAGCTTGTAGGCGCGGAAGTCGCGCATCTCGTCGTCGGTCAGGAACTCGAGCTTGGTGATGCCGATGCCATGCTCGCCGGAGATCACGCCGTCCAGCGAGCGCGCCAGCGCCATGATGCTGTCCACCGCGCGGTGCGCGTCCTGCAGCATCTCGTAGTCGTCGGAATTGACCGGGATGTTGGTGTGGACGTTGCCGTCGCCGGCATGCATGTGCAGCGCGACGAACACGCGGCCGCGCAGCACGCGCTTGTGGATCGCCTCGCACTCGTCGAGGATCTGCTTGAACGCGACGCCGTTGAAGATGTGGCGCAGCGGCGCGCGCAGTTCGGCCTTCCACGACACGCGGATCGTGTGGTCCTGCACCAGCTCGAAGATGGTGGCGTTGCGCTGCTCGATCAGCCGCGCCTCCAGCGCGCCGGCCAGCGGCGCGTAGCCGTGCTCCATCAGTTCGGGCCAGGCGTCCAGCACCGGCTTGTCGAGGTTGGCCAGCAGGTAGTCCCAGCGGTCGTAGACGCCGTCGAGCAGTTCCTGCGTGTGCAGCACGCGGTCTTCCAGCAGCTCGGTCTCGGGCAGGTCGTTGCCCTGCACGTCGTCGCTCTTGCCCAGCGGCAGGTTGCCGGCGGCGAAATACAGCAGCAGCTCGTCGACCAGCTGCAGCTTGTTCTTGATCGACAGTTCGATGTTGATCCGCTCGACGCCGTCGGTGTATTCGCCCATCCGGTCGAGCGGAATGACCACGTCCTCGTTGATCTTGAACGCATTGGTGTGCTTGGCGATCGCCGCGGTGCGCGCGCGGTCGAGCCAGAACTTGCGCCGCGTCTCCGGGCTGACCGCGACGAAGCCTTCGCCGACGCGGGTATTGGCCATGCGCACCACTTCCGACGCCGCGCGCGCGACCGCGTCCTCGTCGTCGCCGACGATGTCGCCGAACAGCGCCATCTTCGGCATCACGCCGCGCTTGGATTTGGTCGAGTAGCCGACCGCGCGCAGGTAGCGTTCGTCGAGGTGCTCGAGGCCGGCCAGGATGGCGCCGCCGTTACGGGTTTCGGCCGCGAGGTAATCGCGGATCTCGACGATCGACGGGATCGCGTCGCGCGCCTGGCCGAAGAATTCGAGGCAGACGGTGCGCGCGTACTTCGGCATTTTGTGCAGGATCCAGCGCGCCGAGGTGATCAGGCCGTCGGTGCCTTCCTTCTGGATGCCGGGCAGGCCAGCCAGGAACTTGTCGGTGACGTCCTTGCCGAGGCCTTCCTTGCGGAACACGCGGCCCGGGATTTCCAGCACCTCGGTGCGGAACGGCTGGTTCAGCCGGCCGCGCCCGCCCGGTCGGGTCCATTCGAGCCGGAACTTGGCCACCGGCGCATCGTGGATCTTGCCGAGGTTGTGCTCCAGCCGGGTGACTTCCAGCCAGTCCCCGTTCGGGTCGACCATGCGCCAGCTCGCGAGATTGTCGAGCGCGGTGCCCCACAGCACCGCCTTCTTGCCGCCGGCATTCATCGCGATGTTGCCGCCGATGCAGGAGGCTTCCGCCGAGGTCGGGTCGACCGCGAACACGAAGCCGGCCTTCTCGGCCGCGTCCGACACCCGCTTGGTGACCACGCCGGCGCCGGAAAACACGGTCGCGACCTCGCCCGGCACGCCGGGCAGCTGGGTCATCTCGACCGCGCCGAGCTGTTCCAGCTTTTCGGTATTGATCACCGCCGACATCGGCGTCAGCGGCACCGCGCCGCCGGTGTAGCCGGTGCCGCCGCCGCGCGGGATGATGGTCAGCCCGAGTTCGATGCATCCCTTGACCAGGCCGGCCATCTCTTCCTCGGCATCCGGCACCAGCACCAGGAACGGGTATTCGACGCGCCAGTCGGTGGCGTCGGTGACGTGCGAGACGCGCGACAGGCCGTCGAAACGGATGTTTTCCTTCGCGGTGTAGCGCGACAGCACCCGGACCGCGCGCTTGCGCAGGTCCCAGGTGTGGCGGAACTCGTCGGCGAACTCGGCGACCGCGCGGCGCGCCGCCTGCAGCAGCGCGTCGACGCTGACGCTGCGGGCGCGCGCCTCGGCGTCGTTCTCGGCGGCGGACACGTCCATCCGGCGGCGGTCGACCTCGGTCAACCGGTGGTTCAGCGCGTCGATCAGCGCGGCGCGGCGCTTCGGATTGTCGAGCAGGTCGTCTTGCAGGTAGGGGTTGCGCCGCACCACCCAGATATCGCCCAGCACTTCGTACAGCATCCGCGCCGAGCGGCCGGTCTGGCGCTTGCCGCGCAGCTCGTCCAGCAACTGCCACGCTTCCTCGCCGAGCAGGCGGATCACGATCTCGCGGTCGGAAAACGACGTGTAGTTGTACGGAATCTCGCGCAGGCGCACCGGCGCCGGCTCATTGGGCACGTCGGCAAGCACCGCTTGCAATTCAGTGGGGGCGTTCATCAAGAGACGGGAAAGAGACGGGAGGTTTGATGCCAAAGACGCATTTTACCGTATCGCAGCATGCAAAGACGGGGACGCCCCTCTGGAGATTGCCTATGTTTTAGGCAGTGCGGCGCCCGGTGCCGGGCCGATCGCTAGAACAGGTTGCCGATCCAGTGCCAGACGCCTTCCGGGACTGCGGCCAGCGCGGCCGTCATCGCCAGGTAGCGCAGAAATTTGCCGGTCGCCATCCAGCCGACGCTGGGCCAGAACGGCAGACGCAACCAGCCCGCGAGCGAGCAGAGCGGATCGCCGATGCCCGGCAGCCAGGCCAGCAGCATGGTCGGCGGCCCGTAGCGGCGCAAGCGCTCTGTCCAGCGGCCCTCGCGCTCGCCGGCGAACGCCCTTTGCGCGCCGTAGCCGAGCCAATAATTCACCACGCCGCCCAGGGTGTTGCCCAGCGTCGCCACGCCGATCACCGGCCAGAACAGCGCGGCATTGGCCTTGGCGACGGCGAACACCGCCGGCTCGGAGCCGAGCGGCAGCAGCGTGGCCGAGACGAAGCTGATCAGGAACGCCGACAGCAGGCCGACATCCGGCAGCGCCAGCCAGTGCAGCAGGGAATCGACGAGGGATTGGATCATGGCGGGCCATCGGACGACGGCATGACGAACGGAAAGAGTGATCGGCGCCGGATTGTCGCGGCGGCAACAAGGAGGTCGGAGGGCGTCCATTATAATGACCCGCCGGCTTTTGCCGCACCGCACAACGCAGCCGCTGCGCTTCCACACGACATGACCACCGACTATCTTCAGAAAATCCTGACCGCCCGTGTCTACGACGTCGCCGTCGAATCGCCGCTGGAACTCGCGCCCGCGCTGTCGAAGCGCCTCGGCAACCGCATTTTTTTCAAACGCGAGGACATGCAGAGCGTGCGCAGCTTCAAGCTGCGCGGCGCCTACAACAAGATGGCGCAACTGCCGCCGTCGCAGCTGAAGCGCGGCGTGATCTGCGCGTCGGCCGGCAACCATGCGCAGGGCGTGGCGCTGTCGGCGGCCCGGCTCGGCTGCCGCGCGGTGATCGTGATGCCGACCACCACGCCGACGCTGAAGATCGACGCGGTCAAGGCGCTCGGCGGCGACAGCGTGGAAGTGGTGCTGGCCGGCGACTCGTATTCCGACGCCTACGAACATGCGCTGGCGCTGGAGAAGAAACGCAAGCTCGCCTTCGTGCATCCGTTCGACGATCCGGACGTGATCGCCGGCCAGGGCACCATCGCGATGGAAATCCTGCGCCAGCATCCGCAACCGATCCACGCGATCTTCGTCGCCATTGGCGGCGGCGGGCTGATCGCCGGCGTCGCCGCCTACGTGAAGGCGGTGCGGCCGGACATCCGCGTGATCGGCGTGCAGACCACCGATTCGGACGCGATGGCGCGCAGCGTGGCCGCCGGCCGGCGCGTGCCGCTGGCGGACGTCGGGCTGTTTTCCGACGGCACCGCGGTCAAGCTGGTCGGCGAGGAAACTTTCCGGCTGACGAAGGCGCTGGTCGACGAGATCATCCTGGTCGACACCGACGCCGTCTGCGCGGCGATCAAGGACGTGTTCACCGACACCCGCAGCATCCTGGAGCCGGCCGGCGCGCTGGCGGTGG
>JBQCGO010000001.1:0-6814 GCA_051955575.1 Burkholderiaceae bacterium | reverse complement strand
ACCGTCCGGCATCGCCTTCACGGCAGCCTGCACGGTGCCGCCGCGCGGCGTGTAGCGCACCGCGTTGTCCAGCAGGTTGCGCGCCAGGATGTGCAGCGAGGCGGCGTCGCCGCACACCGCGCCGGCGCCGGCTGCGTCGAGGCCGATCTCGATGCCGCGCTCCTGCGCCATGATGAAAACGTCCCCGATCGCCTGCCGCGTGACTTCGGCCAGGTCGACCGTTCCGAAAGCCGTGCCGGCACCTTCCTCGCTGCGCGCCGCCGTCAGCAACTGCTCGATCAGCCGGGTCGCGCGGTCGACGCCTTCATGCAGCTTCTCCAGCGCCAGCGCGCGCGCCGCGTCGTCCTGCGCGCGGCCGAGCAGTTGCAACTGCAGCTTCAGCGCGGTCAGCGGCGAGCGCAATTCGTGCGCAGCGTCGGCGACGAACGCGCGCTGGCTGGCGAACGCCTTTCTCAGGCGGGCTAGCAGCCCGTTGAGCGAATGCACCAGCGGCGCCATCTCGGTCGGCACGTCGGCTTCCGAGACATCGTCGAGCACGCCGGCGTCGCGCTGCCGCACGTCGCGCGCCAGGCGCTTCAGCGACGACAATCCATTGCCGACCAGCGACCAGATCAACAGCGCCATCAAGGGCGCGAAGCCGAGCAGCGGCGCCAGGCTGCGCAGCGCCGCCGATGCCGCCAGGTCGCGCCGCAACTCGACCGGCTGTGCCACCTGCACCACCCGGTCGCGCGCGGCCATGCTGTAGACGCGCCAGCGGCGATTGCCGACGATGACGTCGCTGAATCCGAGCTTGGCCTGGTCGGGCAGGGCGTCGCCGGGATGGGAAAGATAGAGAACCGTGCCGTTGAACGTCCAGATCTGCACCACCACGTCCCCGGTATCTTCGCCGGAACCGTAAGGCAGCGTCGGATTCGACAGCAGCGGCTGATCGCGCAGCGACAGCGCGATCTGCCGTAGCTGGTAATCGAACAGTTCCTCGTTCTCGCGCAGCGTGTTGCGATAGGTCACCACACCGATCGCGCAGGCCGCCAGCAGCAGCGCGGCGAGCAGGAAGACCGACAGGCGGACGCGGAGCGACTTCACGCGGCGGCCTGCGGCTTCGGGATGAACCAGCCGACGCCGCGCACGTTGCGGATGAAGTCCGCGCCGAGCTTGCGCCGCACGCCGTGGATATGGACTTCGACCGCGTTGCTCTCGACCTCCTCGCCCCAGCCGTACATGCGTTCCTCCAGTTGCGCGCGCGACAGGATGGCGCCCGGCCGCAGCATCAGCGCTTCGACGATCGCGTACTCGCGTGCCGAAAGCTGGACCGGCCGCCCGTCGCGTGTGACCGTGCGGGTGCGCGTGTCGATGCGCACCCCGAGCACCTCGACGCCGGGCTCGGCCTGCCCGGCACTGCGACGCAGCGCGGAGCGAATCCGGGCTGCGAGCTCGTCCAGGTCGAACGGCTTGACCATGTAGTCGTCGGCGCCGGCATCAAGACCCTTGATGCGGTCCTCGACACCGTCGCGCGCGGTGATCACGATGACCGGCGTGGATTTTTGCCGGCGCCATGACTTGAGCACATCGATGCCGCCTTTGCCGGGCAACCCGAGGTCGAGCAGCGCCAGATCGAAATGCTCGGTGGTGAAGGCGGTCTCGGCGGCGCGACCGTCGCGCACCCAGTCGACGACGTAACCGTCCTGGCGCAGCGACGCGCGCACGCTGTCGCCGATCATCGGGTCGTCTTCCACGAGCAGGATGCGCATCGGTCTCCTCGATCGGTTCCTTCGGCAAGCGTTGCCCGCCGTCCGGCGCGGCAGATGTGCTCGGTGCCTACCGGGGAATGATACGGCTCATCGAGGGGCTACCGCAGACATGGCCCGGAGATACGGGCGAAGCGAGGTCGTCAGAGCGCCTTCATCTCCTCACGCGCGAAGCGCCGCTGCGCCTCGAGGAACTCCTCCATGCCGATTTCGCGGATCGGGTTATGGATGATCAGCCCCTCGTCGCAATGGCCGCACCATGAGGCGGTCTGCTGGTAGCTGTAGGTGGCGCCGCCCAGGGCGATGCTGCGCTCGCGCACGCCGTCAGCCAGCGTTCCCTCCTTGCAGATCGGGCAGCGCTGCCCGTGCCACTTGGACCAGCGCTTGTCGACGTCGGTAAAGATTTTGACTTTCATCCGGATTTTCCGTCGGGTTGCCCGCCATTACAGTTTCCCATGCGCAATACATATCATAAACGAACTGCAAGCTTTCCGGCGATGACCTGGCCATCTTTTCACCTGCGACGAGCGTCGATACGGCCGCTTACAAACCGATCCGAACGGTGACACCTTTGTTCCGAAGGATTCGTTAGCATCGACCCGGTTCCATTCGACAGAAATTCCCATGAAAATCGCGATCCTGATCGCCGTCACTTGCGGCCTGTTGTCCGGTTGCGTCGTATACGAACCGGCGCCTTACCATGTCGACCGTTATCCCCGGTACGGCCACTACGACCGGAACGACCATTACGATGGCGATCGCGAGCGGCGCGGCGACCGCGACGACCGTCGCGCCGAGCCGCGCTGGTAACTTTTGACTTGAAGGATGAATGATGAAAAAAACGGCAATACTGGCAATCGCCGCGGCGGCCCTCCTGACGGGCGGGGCCGCGTTCGCCCAACCGGATGGCGGCCACGGCCACGGACATGGATGGGAACATGCGCGCGGACATGATCACGACGACGACCATGATCGCGACTACGACCACGACCGCGGCCGACACGAAGGTCATGGCGTCGGACCTCGGCACGATATCTATCGCGGCCGCCCCATTCCGCCGGAATACCGGAGTCGGCAGTATGTCGTCGAAGATTGGGGACACCACCATCTCCACAGGCCGCCGCGCGGCTATCAGTGGGTACAGGTCGGCGGCGGCTATGTACTGGTGACCATCGGCTCGGGCGTCGTCGCCCAGATCATGCTGCCTTGACGGCTGCTCGCGGTCCGGTCACGGCCGGATCGCGGATCGTTGGCCTGCCCAGCAGGAGTCGAACCTGCGACCTACGGCTTAGAAGGCCGTTGCTCTATCCGGCTGAGCTATGGGCAGAGGGCCGATGCCGGCGCCGTTATCGCAATGCGGCACGGCAAAGAAAAAGGGCTGTCGACGACAGCCCGAAGATGGTCGGAGTACAAGGATTCGAACCTTGGACCCCCTGGTCCCAAACCAGGTGCGCTACCGGGCTGCGCCACACTCCGAGACGCTGGATCATACTCGCCCGCGGTAGGCCGGTCAACGCGAGGTCAATGCGAGGCCGGTGCGGTTACGCGCGACAATTGCCGATCATGACCGACATGGCGGCGCGAAACCGGAAGCGTCATGCCATGGTGGCTTCGAGCCTGTCAGCGAGACGTCGGGCCATTGCCTCGGCCTGGGCGGCATCGCGCGCCTCGACCATGACGCGTACCAGCGGTTCGGTGCCGGAGGCGCGTATCAACACGCGACCCGCGTCGCCGAGTGCCGTGTCGACCGCTTCCTTTTCGGCCGCCAGTGCGTGGTTGCTCCGCCAGTCGTAACCTTGCGGCACGCGCACGTTGATCAGCGCTTGCGGGAACAGTTGCAGGTCCCCTGCGCATGCCGCCAGTGTGGTGCGGTGCCGGCGCAGCGCCGACAGCACCTGCAACGCCGACACGATGCCGTCGCCGGTGGTGTGCTTGTCCAGGCACAACAAGTGTCCGGAGCCCTCGCCGCCGTAAATCCAGCCGCGCTCCTCCATCGCTTCGAGCACGTAGCGGTCGCCGACGCGGGCGCGCACGAAACCGATGCCCATTTCGCGAAAGGCGACTTCAAGCGCCATGTTGGTCATCAGCGTACCGACGACACCCTGTACCGGCTCGGCCAGCGCGCGGTCCTTGACGATGACGTACAGCAGTTCGTCGCCGTTGTAGATGCGGCCGTGCGCGTCGACCATGATCAGACGGTCGGCATCGCCGTCCAGCGCGATGCCGAGGTCGGCCTCGTGTGCCACTACCGCTTCGGCCAGCGCGGCCGGCCTGGTGGCGCCGCAACCGTCGTTGATGTTGATGCCGTTGGGCTGAGCGCCGATCGAGATGACTTCGGCGCCCAGTTCATGGAAGACGTGCGGGGCGATGTGGTACGCCGCGCCGTGCGCGCAGTCCACTACCAGCCGCAGGCCGCGCAGGTCGAGCGCGTTCGGGAAGGTGCTCTTGCAGAATTCGATGTAGCGTCCTGCGGCGTCGTCGAGGCGCTTCGCCTTGCCGAGCTTTTCCGAGGACACGCAGCCCATCGGCTCGTCGACCATTGCTTCGATCGCCAGTTCGACCGCATCCGGCAACTTCGCGCCCTCGCTCGAGAAGAACTTGATGCCGTTGTCGTAGTACGGGTTGTGCGACGCCGAGATCACCACGCCGGCCGACATCCTGAGCGCCCGCGTCAGGTAGGCCACCGCAGGGGTCGGCATCGGCCCGGCGAGCACCACGTCCACGCCGGCCGCCGAAAATCCGGCTTCCAGCGCTGCCTCGAGCATGTAGCCGGAAATCCGCGTGTCCTTGCCGATCAGCACCGCCGGCCTTCCCGAAGCATCCTTGTCGCGAGCGAGCACCTTGCCGGCCGCATAACCGAGACGCATCACGAAATCGGGCGTGATCGGCGCATCTCCGACGCATCCGCGCACGCCGTCGGTGCCGAAATATTTCCTGTCCATTCCTGTTCCTTTTTTTGTTCAGGCAAGTGCCTGCCAGACCTTCAGCGCGTCGACCGTTTCCGCCACGTCATGCACGCGGAGGATCGCCGCGCCATTGTCCGCCGCCACGAGCGCCGCAGCAATGCTGCCCGCGAGCCGATTCTCGACCGGTCGCCCGGTCAGACCACCGATCATCGACTTGCGCGACAGTCCGGCCAGCACCGGCAGGCCGGACGCTTCGCCATAGCGGCGGATGTGCTTCACGAGCGCCACATTGTGCTGCATTGTCTTGCCGAATCCGAAGCCGGGATCGATGCAGATCCGCCCGGGCGAAGCGCCGGCCTGCCGCAACGCCGCGACGCGGCGGTCCAGATATTCGCCGACCTCGGTTACCACGTCGTCGTAGCGCGGATCGAGCTGCATGGTCTGCGGATCACGCTGCATGTGCATCACGCACAGTGCGCATTCGCCGGCCGCCGCCACCGCGACAGCCTCCGGGCTGCCAAAACCGCTGATGTCGTTGAGCATGTCGACACCAGCCGTCATCGCCTCGCGCATCACGACCGGCTTGCAGGTGTCGATCGAGAGCGGCTTGCCGCAATCGCGCAGCGCGTAAATGACCGGCAGCACCCGGCGCAGTTGGCTGGCCGCGTCCAGCGCCTGCGCCCCGGGCCGGGTCGATTCCCCGGCGATTTCGATGATGTCGACGCCATCGGCGATCATCTGCTCGGCATGGGAAAGCGCGGATTCGAGCGACGCAAAACGGCCGCCGTCCGAGAACGAGTCCGGAGTGACGTTCAAGACACCCATGACGAGCGGACGCCGCGCCATCTCCTCGCGGGAGAAGCGGAAGCGCCCGCAATCGAAGAACGTGGTCTGTTTCTGGTCCATGCATGCGAAAGGGGTGAGGATCGCTCCCCACCCCTTCGATAGACTTCTCCGAACCGCTATGCGGCCATCATCAGGCCGGTGCAGTCGCGTTCGGCGACATGCCGCCGGACGGCGTGTCGGACGACGACCGGCGCGGCGGCACGCCCGCTTTCGGCGGACGCGGCTGGCGTCCTTCCATGATGTCGTTGATCTGATCCGCATCGATGGTTTCCCAGTCGAGCAGCGTCTTCGCCATCAAGTCGACCTTGTCGGCGTTGTCCTCGAGCAGCTTGCGCGACAGCGCGTACTGGGTGTCGAGGATGTTGCGGATTTCCATGTCGACCTTCTGCTGCGTGGCTTCGGACACGGTCTTCGACGACATCCGGCCGAAGTAGGCGTCCTGCTCGCTGTCCTCGTAGACCATGGTACCGAGCGAATCCGACATGCCGTAGCGGGTGACCATCGCCCGGGCGAGCTTGGTCGCACGCTCGAAGTCGTTCGACGCGCCGGTCGACTTCTGGTGCATGAAGATTTCCTCGGCGATGCGGCCGCCGAACAGGATCGCGATCTCCTCGAGCATCTTGTCCTTGTACATGTTCACGCGGTCATGCTCCGGCAGTTGCCAGGTCAGGCCGAGCGCATAGCCGCGCGGCATGATCGTGACCTTGTGCACCGGATCGGCCTTCGGCAGCAGCTTCGCGACCACCGCATGGCCGGACTCGTGGTACGCGGTGTTGCGCCGCTCTTCCTCGCGCATGACGGCGGACTTGCGCTCCGGGCCCATCACGATCTTGTCCTTGGCGTCCTCGAAATCCTGCATCTCGACCAGCCGCTTGCCGCGGCGGGCCGCGAACAGCGCGGCTTCGTTGACCAGGTTCGCGAGGTCGGCGCCCGAGAAGCCCGGCGTGCCGCGCGCGAGGATGTCAGCCTTGACGTCGGGCGCGATCGGCACCTTGCGCATGTGGACGTACAGGATCTGCTCGCGGCCGCGGATGTCGGGCAGGCCGACCATCACCTGGCGGTCGAAGCGGCCCGGGCGCAGCAGCGCCTTGTCGAGCACGTCGGCGCGGTTGGTCGCGGCGATCACGATCACGCCGGAGTTGGCCTCGAAGCCGTCCATCTCGACCAGTAACTGGTTCAGCGTCTGCTCACGCTCGTCGTTGCCGCCGCCCATGCCGGCGCCGCGATGGCGGCCGACCGCGTCGATCTCGTCGATGAACACGATGCACGGCGAATGCTTCTTGGCGTTCTCGAACATGTCGCGCACGCGGGACGCGC